>NZ_DAWDDM010000301.1:0-2300 GCF_052354645.1 Catenibacterium sp. | reverse complement strand
TCTAGCAGACGGGAACATCAATAATATGATGATGGACTCTCAAAACTATTAGTACAAAAGCTATAATATTCGCTTTTTGAATATGCACCTTCACCAATAAGATAACCATTTTGTGTACAATGCATCAATTTCTTGCATGATTTTTTCAACTTTGTATAAAGGTGTTTAGACGTTTCATTTTCATACCAGATTGTACTGATTTTTGTTGGAAATAAAGCTTGATTCTCATAGATTCCTCCTATATTAATTATAATAGTTTCTTTATTGAGTTCCTGATCTAGGAAAAATGTATTATCTAAGCAGAACTGGTTTTTCCTTTTTATAGGTGTAGTACCACTTAAACATACAAGCCATTGATTATTAATATGATTGCCTCTTAAATTAATACCAAAATGTGGTTCTTTTGTGATATCAGATATTTCTATCAAGTCATCCATACGACCACACTCGAAATACTGTATTTCATTATTCTGTTGAAAATCATTAAAAATAGATATTAAGTCTTCTTTTGTCGCAAACATCGTAAAGCTTCTTGCTGTCATAATATGATCACCTCTGATATTCATACATCATTCTTCTAAATTTTCAAAATATTCAAACACTTCTTTATATTTATTTCTTGATCCTTTTTCACCAAATCTATTTTTAATCACTAATTTCGCTTTGTTTAAATCATGATTGTTGAGATAAGTTGCTGAAATATACAAATATTGGTTATCATCCCATATGATTCGTTTGTCTTTGTTTTCATAAAGTAATAAATAATCCTTATCACTCATTAAATCATTAAATAGCGGTATTGCGTTCTTTTCAAAAAAATCCAATAGTTGATCTTTTAGTGATTCATATTCATTAACATCCACCAACCAAAAGTCTCCTAAATTAGAATATATTTGTATTGGTTGTCTGATTGTAAATTGATCTAACCATTTAGACGGAATGAGATGACTTGCGTATTCTTTGGTAGTACCATTCACTGAAGGAATATAAATCTGCATATGAGGATATATATGTGCTAATGCACCTGGATGATATGAAGGGTTAGAGAAGAATACTATTTCTACTTTTTGAGTTACACCATCTAGTTTTCTAATATATGTAAGACTATTGCTTCTTCTAAGAAATCCATTTTCTTCAAAATAGAAATCTAATTCAGATATAAGAGAAATAATGATTTGTTTAATGTCTTTTTGTAACATATAGTTTAATTCTTCTCCACCCTTCTATTAGTATTAAGAAACACCTATCAGATACGATAGGTGCTTGTCTAATGTTGTATTATTATTTTTTTGAATCAGTATACAATCCATATCCTAAAAATAAAATACCAATAATCATTGCTAGGATGGCTTCTATTGATAGAAATGGTCCTACATATTCTAATCCTTTTTTAAACAGAGAAGCATCTTTTGTAGCAATATTACTCATGAACATAGCAGCTGATATATATTTTGCAGAAACTAGAATTGCGGATATCAGACAGAAATTAACACCAACACCTTTATTATTCATATTAGATCCTCGCTTTCTTTGACGACTTAATTATATCATAATGACAAATATAAGATTAATTTTTAATAAAAAATCCAGTTAATATTACAAGCATTTATGCACTTTGATATGCTTACAAATGATTTTCAAAAACTCTATATCAAATACAATAGTTTCTGAATCAGGTGCAGCTTGATATATAGCAAAATCACTTACATATGCTGTGAGTGGATCACAATTCATCTCTACATCGTAAATATCACTGAACTCAAAATGATAAATATCTCCATATTGTAGCTTCAATACTGCTGATTGATCATCACACTCTAAACTGATAAACTTGCTATCATGAAACGAAAATTCATCTAAACATTCATGACCTTCTAGTAATTTAATCGCGTTATAATAATCTGAATCAGTTCTTATTTTGCTTTTTTCAACAATATATTTATAGTACTCATAACTTTTTCTGACATTTTCTATTTCTTTAGGATAAACACAATTAGGGTTCTCCTCCATTGCTAGATTGTATTGTTCCACTGCAGGCTTATAATATTTATTCAATAATTCATAGTTAGAACTTTTTGCTTGCATTTCCCATCCCATCAACGAAAGAACTCTTGCATAGAACAGATGATTCTTTTCCTCTGCATTAAGAGCAGTATAATATGCTGTCCATAAATGATACATTCCTTTGTCTTCTTGACGTATCCAGCAATCTTTTTTCTTTGAATACACTAGACATTCTCTTGCTATTTTGTAATTTTCTATATTCCTATCACAAAGTTAATTCATTAAATCACCTCTAA
>NZ_DAWDDM010000300.1:0-2306 GCF_052354645.1 Catenibacterium sp. | reverse complement strand
CTATATAGGTATTTTCTATTTCATCAAATTCAAAAAGAACAGAAGCATAATACTTACCATCTGACGCTAGTGATATAGTAGCAGACTTGACAGTCCAATTATCATTAGGAATACGATGAATAACGGCTTTCACTTTACCAATTTTAGGTAACTTGATATATTTATTATTTATAATAGCCACTGTGCCGTTTTGATTATTCGTAGTATAAGACTTGCGGCTATGTTTTGCGGATTTGAATTTAGGAAATCCACTTTTCTTTTTACGTTTTTTATTGAATCTATTACGAAACGCTGCTTGTAAATCCATCTGTTTATTGGCAAGCGCAAGACTGTCTACTTCTTTAAGATAAGGATAATCTTCCTTATACTTAGCAGGCGTTACAGTAGGGAATTTCCCAGTCGCTTTATAACCCTCAATCTTATCTGCAAGCATAAGATTATAGACCTTGCGGCAACAACCAAAGGTCTTAGTAAACATAACTCTCTGTTCAGTTGTAGGATATATGCGATATTTAATTGCTTTATTTGCCATTTTTCTTTCCCTGTGATGCTATATACTGTTTAATAATATCTACAGTAACTCCACTTGTAGTCAGTAGACAAAAACTCTGTGACCAGAACATTTCTTTCCATAAAGATTTACGTATTTGAGGAAATTCTTTCTTTATGAGTCTGCTACTTGCTGATTTATATGCATTGATGAATTTGCTGATTTCTGTATTTGGTTGTCCCCTAAACAAAATATGTACATGATCTATATCATGATTCCACTCTTCTAATACAATATTATAAGTAGGAGCAATCTTTTCAAATATCTCTTTTAAACGATTAGAAATAATATCATCTATTACCTTATTTCGATATTTTACGCACATAATCAGATGATAATGCAACATGAACACTGAATGATTATTTGTATCTAATTTCATTACACTTATACCTTTTCTGCTAAATACGACTGATTTATAAATATATTATAACATAATAAAATAGAAAAGTCAAAAACGCCGTGTAATCCGCAATTCATTCCACCACCTATAGAGGTGGGGGATTTCTTGCTTACGGCGTGTTAAAATAAGCACCGGCAAAAACCGGTGCTTTCTTAGATTCTTCTCTGCGGGCGCATCTGCCACAAATCATTTATTTTATACAATATCTCATATCCGATACTCGGCATAAATAATAAAGCCACAATTTCGAGCGCCGCAAGGAGCACAAGTATTGCAATTATTGTAATCACAACAGAAGCAAATTTACTGACCTGTTTTCCGCCTGCCCCAATGACATCGGCGACGGCCTTGCCAGCCTGAAGAGCTTCTTTCGTTACTTCCGGTTCATCATCTTCAAACCCGCTCTGGCTTTCTTCTATTCTGTCTCTGAACATGTCAGCCATTCCATTCGAATGTACTTTCTCTACTTTTCTATTCTTCCCTGGCATCCTTTTCACCTTCCTTTTTCTTTCCGAACCTAAGCTTTTCTTTCAAGTTGTTGAAAAAGCCCTGTTTTTCAGGCCCATCATATTCCTCACCACTTTCCGGCTCTGTATATTCATCCAGAACTTTTAATATATAATCTTCACACTCTCTGTTATCCGGCATGAATGGATTTATTACAAACGGCATTGAATATACCTTATTAGGTCTTACGATTTTCTTTACCGGCTCAAGCTTTTCATCTTCAAGATACGGAATAAGGTATACCGACATATGGTACTTGTCAACAATGAAATCATCATAAAAATCCTCAAGTTTCCCAAGATTCCAGTCAATACCGCTTGCCATGATATACTTGTTCTGCATTCTAATAAACTCTTTCATTGACTCACGTTTTCTGCTGTAACAGCCAAAATCAACAATAACAAAGTCGTAATCATCCTTGTACATCGTGGTAAATGTAAGATAATCCATTTCAAAATATACGTCAACACTGCCGAGCGGATAATTGTTGGTTTCTATCTCCCGGCCAAGTATCCACTCCCCAAGGTTTCGCATTGTTCCAGAACCGTTAATTTCAACAACCGCAACTTTTTTACCTGTATTTTTAGCCAGAACCTGTGCCATAAACATAACGGTATGCGTTGTTCCGATTCCACGTTCTATGCCGATCACTGCGATTTCCTTTGTGTTGATTACTCTTGCTGTTCCATCAGTGTCAACACGGTAATCAAGTACTTCATTGTTATCCTTGATATTCGGATCACTTGCGGAATGTGCGGCAGTCTCCTTATTAATAAACGAACTTTCACCGCTGTGTGTTCTTTTTGGTGCATCCTTTTTGCTGTCTGGTTCCTCAGTACTTCCATAACT
>NZ_DAWDDM010000299.1:0-2330 GCF_052354645.1 Catenibacterium sp. | reverse complement strand
GAAATAAAATTGCTATTACTTTTTGTGATATGATTGATGATATTATGTCTTTACAGTTCTCTACAATTTTTGAATATCTACAAGCTAAAGTCATTAAGGAAGCAGAAACTAAAAACTTAGCAGATTTTCAGAGTCTGATCATGAAATAACTTATTATTTCTATTAAAAGTGGCCTAAAAGCCACTTTTTGATTAGAACACTTATTTTGACTTTTATCTCTATATTGATTAAGATGAATAGGTAGTAATTTTTTAAGAGGTTAATTATGAAATATAAAACGATAGAACTAAGTCATACTAATGAAATTATACAGACATATGGTGTTAATTCTTTGATGGCTAAAGTAATAGAAAGTAAAAAAATAGATCAAGAACAATTTAAATCCTTTATGGATCCTCATCTTGTATATCATGATTTTTCTTTATTTGAAGAAGCAGATGAAACATTAGAACGTATTGAAGAAGCAATCGCAAATAAAGAAAAAATCTGTATTTATGGAGATTATGACTGTGATGGTATTCTAGCAACCACTATTCTTGTACAAGCTTTTCATGAAAGAGGAGTAGAAGTTGGATATCATATTCCTAACCGCTTTACTGATGGTTATGGACTTAATACAACAAGAGTAGAACAGATGGCAGAGAAGGGCTACTCTCTCATTATTACTGTAGATAATGGAATCAAAGCATTTGATGCAGTAGAAAAAGCAGGGGAATTAGGTATTGATGTCATCATTACTGATCATCATGCCTTTGATGGTGAAGTACCAGTTGCTTATTCTATTATTCATACTAAAATGTCTCCTAAATATCCATTTAAAGAGATATGTGGTGGCTTTATTGCCTATAAGCTTGCAGCGGCTCTTTTAAAGCATCATGACCCTTATTTATTCACTCTGGCTTCTATTACAACTATATCTGACATGATGCCATTACTAGATGAAAATAGAAGTCTAGTAAGACGTGGTTTACAGTTTATGAAGCAATATAAATATTCTTCTTTAGAACTATTAAAAGGGAGTAGAGACTATGATGTCACAACTATAGGTTTTACAATAGCGCCTCGTATTAACGCATTTGGACGCTTACCAGAACTAGTGAATCCTGTATATTTAGTTAAATATTTCTTAAAAGAAGCAGACCCTGCTTATTTAGAAAAGATTTCTAATTATGCGTCTAAAATCAATTCTAAAAGACAATCATTAACCACTTCTTTATATAAAGAAGCAGTGACTGATACATCTTCCCCTTGTTTATTTTATGGCTCAGAAAATATGCATGAAGGATTAGTAGGTCTAGTGGCAGGTAAATATACAAGAGAATATGAACAGCCAGCCTTTGTCATGCATTATAATCCTAAAGAAGAAATATATAAAGGAAGTGCAAGAGGAATTGATGGCTTTAATATTTATAATTTCTTTACTCATCATGAAGAGCTTTTTGTGCAATATGGAGGTCATGCAAAAGCAGGAGGCTTTACAATTACTAAGTCTAATTATCCTTTAGTCTATGATGCCCTTATGAATGATATAAAAGGATGCCATTTTGAAGCCAGTGAATCAGTTATTCCTATTACACTCACTGATACAACAATTCCTAATGTTGAGTCACTTGATTTACTTGCTCCTTTTGGTGAAGAAAATAAAGCACCATTATTTATTCTAGAAGATGTATCATGTCATCAAGTAGATCGTTTATCTGAAGGTAAACATTTAAAGTTTCATTTAGGAGATGATCAGGTCTCTGCCCTTGCTTTTAATAAAGGACAATTATATGATGAACTTGTTCATAAAGATTCTATGACTCTAGTTGGTACTTTATCTATCAATGTCTTTAGAGGCAATAAATCTATTAACTTTATTGTTGAGGATATCTTATAATTTAGTTAATCTGTAAGGATTAATTTTCAAGATTTTATGTCAATCATGATTGTGTGATGATATAATAAAATAATGTATAGGAGGATTCGTTATGGATTTTAAACAACATATTGCATCTATTCCAGGATTTCCAAAGGAAGGAATTATTTTTAGAGATGTGACACCTTTATTAGAAGATAAGGATGCATTCAAAGCTTGTATTGATGATTTAGCAGCACATGCAAAGGATTTAGGAGTTGACGTAGTTGTAGGTCCTGAATCAAGAGGATTTATCTTTGGATGTCCTGTCGCTTTAGAATTAGGATGTGGCTTTGTACCAATCAGAAAGCCAGGTAAGTTACCTAGAGAAACTGTCAGCAAGAAGTATGATTTAGAATATGGATCAAATGAAATCTTCATGCATAAAGACAGTATTAAACCAGGTATGAAAGAATTAATCGTTGATGATTTA
>NZ_DAWDDM010000298.1:0-2342 GCF_052354645.1 Catenibacterium sp. | reverse complement strand
CGCTTAATGAGTGCATTTCAGGGTTAAATGTTCATTTATATCGTGTAGCGAGAGTTTTGGATGATGGCAGTTATCATTACACCGATGCTTTTAAGGAAGCAGAAACAAATACAAACATTCAACTGAATCAATTAGAAACAAGTGAGCAGCTTAAAAATGCTGCTGTCACATTAAAGGGATATGCAGCCAGCCAAGAAGGACTCACTAAGAGGGCAACATCTTCTACGCTTACTTATACAGATCTAAAAACAGGACTCTATCTTATTACGACGGATAACTTAGAATTAAACGGAACAACATATACCTATTTACCTTACTTGATTTCTTTACCACAGGAGACAAGTTATGATGTGTCCATTGACTTCACAAAGTATTCTAAGAATCCCTCTCATGAATATAAAATCGTGAAGTACTGGATTGATAATGGGTCAAAGCATCCTGAAAAGATTTATGTAGAGCTTTATGATGGGTCTACTTATATCAAGACAATCACACTGGATGCTGCACATAATTATGCTTATTCATGGAAGAGTGAACAGGTTATGAATTACAGTATTAAAGAGAAGCGTGTCAAAGGCTATAAAGGTATTATTACTTCGATATGCAATGATTCTAAGACTGAATATATTATTACTAATACAAGTACAGACACACCTAAGAAAGATCCTCGTGTTAAAACAGGGGATACAACAAGATTCAGTCATTGGCTGACATTATTGACTGTATCAGGATTATTCCTGATTGTATTAGGAAGTCTATTTAGACATGAAAAAGATTAGTCATTTATTTATGACACTAGGGTGCTTATGTATCCTAGTGTCTTGCTGTTTGTTTGGTTATGAGAAGTATCGTCAAAATAAAGAAATAAAGAACTTGAAGAGACTTTATGACCAGAGTGTACAACTTGTCCTCGATACCTATATTCCTTCTGATAATGGCTATTTAGATGTACAAGGATATGATATACAGGCAGTCCTCCAAGTGGGTGACATCAGGTGAGGTATAGGTAAAGAAGATGATCTGCCACACTAAAAGAATAAGAATATAGTCATACCAGACTTGTATTTAAATCAAATACAGTCACTCAAGAATAAAGATATACTTGCAATTCAAACTATTTCAGGCTATAAGATTCAATGAGGCGATGTGGACACGCCTGTAAGAATAAGGGTTGCCTGAGTATTCAGGTGGAAACTCAAACGCCAGACTTCTTAAATGGGAGTCTATGACTTCCTAGAAGCCCTACTTTAAAGCGTTAGCTTAAGTGGTGGGCAATTGACAAAAAGAAACCGCCCAGATAGAAAATGGTCTGAGCGGTTCTTAACTTAATATTGCTGCATCCTCGGATAGTCTTTTTGTGTGGCAGATTTCTTATCTACAAAATTTTCCGACATATAATCTTTAGTAGACAGAGGACTGGAGGAAATAAATACATAGTCTAAAGCTACTAGAAAAAATGCAGGCCAATAGGCAAGGAGGAAACAATAATGAAAAAAAGAATGATTTGGAACAACGATGTATACAGTAAAATGAATGCACTTGAAAAAGATGGCTTCTTCGCAGAATCAGAGACAGAGGAAGAAAAAATGGATGAAACTTATGAGTATATCAGCAACGCGCTTTCTGACGAGGCCGCTAATTTAGACATAGACTTAGAGGAAGACATTTTTCTTATCGGAGTACTTCAAAGATGGGATGGCTGCGATTCTGCTTATGCAGACCTTGAAACTTCAAATATTGGAGAAGCGATTAAAAAAGCTGTTTCGTTATTTTCCGGAGATGATGCTATTGAGATTTTTGTTGAAGATGAAAGAATGAAAATTTCTCAGCTCGGACACGATAACCCAGTTAACCCATCCGTATTCGAGTTTAGAGTGGTACGCCCAGAAAGTGATTATTGTGAAATAGGTCTTTCTTATAAAGAAAATCTTAAGATTACACGTCGCATTGGAGACATCGTAGCAAACGTATATGGTTGGAAATAAGAAGGAAACAAAATAATGAAAGCAAGAAACAAAGAAGAAGCTTGGCTTGTCGTTTCATAAGATAGAGTAGAATTAAAAGGCTAGGTATTATAAAAAACAGACAGTCAGGAGTATTCCTGGCTGTTTATTTTTTTGAGCTCTGACTTCTCTGCACACACAAATGTGGCAGGTTCTAAATATATAGGACTTCAATAAGAGGTCGCTTAGAGTATACAAATCAAAGCTAATGCTTTGTAATTTAAAGGGACTCTAAGTTACATGCCTTATGTATATTCCTATACTTAAAAACTTTTTATGGCAATGAAACCATTGTCTCAATTAACGCCAAAGGATTGCAGCTAACCCTATATTTATATC
>NZ_DAWDDM010000297.1:0-2379 GCF_052354645.1 Catenibacterium sp. | reverse complement strand
TGGGACTTGATAAAGATGATGCATTAATTACAGATGGTCGTTTCTCAGGAGCAACTAGAGGGGCGTCTATTGGACATGTATCTCCTGAAGCAGCAGTAGGAGGACCTATCGCTTTAATTGAAGAAGGAGATATGATCTCTATTGATATTCCAAATAATAAGATTAATGTAGCTGTAGATGATGCTACATTAGAAGCACGTCGTGCTAAATGGCAGCCAAGAGAACCTCGTATCACTACAGGTTACTTAAGACGTTATGCTGCACAGGTAACAAGTGCCAATACAGGCGCTGTATTACAGCCAAATGATAAGTAAAGGGGGAGAATCCAAAAATGTTAATGAAAGGATCGGACATTGTAGTAGAAAGCCTTCTTGAACAGGGCGTTGATACTATCTTTGGCTATCCAGGAGGGGCAATCCTAGAAGTCTATGATAGTTTATATAAGTATCAGGATAAGATTCATCATGTCCTTACATCTCATGAACAAGGTGCATCTCATGCAGCTGATGGTTATGCACGTGCCACTGGTAAAGTGGGTGTCTGTATGGCAACAAGTGGACCAGGTGCCACTAACCTTGTCACAGGTATTGCGACAGCCATGATGGATTCTATTCCTTTAGTCGCTTTAACTGCCAACGTAGGTGTTAATGCCTTAGGTAAAGATGCTTTCCAGGAAATTGATATCAAGGGTGTGACTATCCCTATTACTAAACATAACTTTATTTGTAAATCACCAGAAGAATTGGCTCCAACTATTCGTAAAGCATTCCAGATTGCGAAAGAAGGTCGTCCAGGTCCAGTATTAGTCGATATGACTAAGAATGCGACTGTAGGTTCTTGTGAATATACTAAAAAGGTGCCAGATGTTATTGGTAGCCGTAATTATACATTCCCTACATCTTCAATTAAGAAGGCTGTAGAAATGATTGAAGCATCAGAAAAGCCATTCGTATTTGTCGGTGGTGGATGTATTGCCTCTCAGGCTAGTGCACCTTTAAAAGAATTTGTAGAAAAAATCGATGCACCAGTGACTGATACATTAATGGGTAAAGGGGCATATGACGGCACTAATCCACGTTATGCAGGAATGCTAGGAATGCACGGGACTAAAGCAAGTAATATCGGTGTATCAGAATGTGATTTATTGATTGCGATTGGTGTACGTTTCAGTGACCGTATTACTGGTAATGTGGATACATTTGCGAAGAATGCGAAGATTATTCATATTGATGTCGATGATGCAGAAATCGATAAGAATGTGCCTGTTGATTTAGGTATTGTCGGAGATGCAAAAGATGTTATTGAAGCTATTAATTTAACTTTAACACAACAGAACCATCCAGGATGGATGAAGGAAGTTCGTACATTAAAGGATCGTTATCCTTTAACTTATGATCAGTCTAGATTAACTGGTCCATATGTGATTGAACAGATTGATAACTTCACTGATTCTCAGGCTATTATTACAACTGAAGTAGGTCAGAACCAGATGTGGGCAGCTCAGTATTATCACTATAGACGTCCTAGACAGTTCTTAAGTTCTGGTGGACTTGGTACTATGGGTTATGGACTAGGTGCTGCAATAGGAGCTAAATATGGCTGTCCTAATCAGTTAGTATTCAATATTGCAGGTGATGGATGTTTCCGTATGAACCTCAATGAATTAGCCACTGCATCACGTTACAATGTCCCAATCATTGAAGTAGTACTTAATAACCATGTACTTGGAATGGTAAGACAGTGGCAGACATTATTCTATGGTGAACGCTATAGTGCAACAGTACTTCATGATAAGGTAGACTTCTGTAAGGTAGCAGAAGGATTAGGTTGTAAAGCCATCCGTGTCACTAAGAAAGAAGAAGTGATGCCTGCTTTACAGGAAGCAGTGGATTATCATGGTCCAGTAGTGATTGAATGTATCATTGATGATGATGATAAAGTATTCCCAATGGTTGCGCCAGGAAGCTCTATTGCGGAAGTATTTGATGAAGCAGATATTAATAAGTAATTAAAAAGGCTGTTAAACTAATGAGAGTAGAAAGATATACTATCTCATTAGCATTTACAGCCTTTTTACATGTCTAATTTTTCAAACTCCTTTTACCTCACCATAAGTTGGAAGATTATTTTTGCCCACCTACTGCCTTCCACTGTGACTAAGGAAATACAAATTATTATTCTATTTCGTTTCGTATCTTTCTTCTTTCATGTTTTATGAAAAATAAATACAGTATTGGAATATAGAGGATGATACCAATTGGTAATACATTAAAAAAATCATATTGTAAAAAAGTGATAGAGGTTAATATAGATGATAAATGACACAAATCTCCACTATATACATAAAATGAATGATAAGTAGTAAATATTGTAATAAAG
>NZ_DAWDDM010000296.1:0-2413 GCF_052354645.1 Catenibacterium sp. | reverse complement strand
GCATACTCTTGATACATTATATTTTTATTCTTTTCCACATATGTTTCTATATCCTTTGCAAAAGTTGTAAGATCTCCCATCCAACCACTAAATAAGTCAATAAAAGTATCCAATCCTTCATTTTCGGTATCAATAAAAACATGTATATTTGATTGTAGTGTTGCTGCTAAGTGATTAAAATCATAATAGCATTGTGTTGATGGATCTTTAAATTTAGGAATATCACTTCCCAATGTAGACTCTACTAAATCACAAAAATCATTATCAATTTCTCCTGCCACTAAATTCCATTGAATATTACTTGCTTCTCCAGCAACACTATTACTTGTTCCAAACCAATTTCCTCCATAATTTCCAAGTTTTCTAAAATACTGTAAAACTAAAGAATTACTTTCTGAAATATTATGACAATAATTGTAAGCCAAATCATAAATAGAAGTTAAATAATTATAAAATTTATTAATTCCTGGTAAGACAACTTTACTAATTCCTATATCTTTTCCTGAGACTCCTACTTTATCAATTCTTACAGTTCCATTTCCAGAACCAATAGTAATATCTGTACAAAATTGATCAAAACACCAATCACCTGGAATATTAAATCCTAAATTGCCACTAAATCCATATGAAGCATCTGAAACAAAAAATTTATTAATTTTTAAATCAGAATTATCATGCAATTTATTACATACATTTCTTGTTCCATATACGCCTATTCTATATTTTCTGGCATTTGATGCTAATATTCCTTTAAAATAAGGTATAATATTTGATTGAATAATATCATCAGTAGGATCAAAATCAACTGCAAAATAAATAGTTGACGATGTTGAAAAACCATATTCCCTAGCTGCTACATATGCTTTTTCCCCGTCATTTTTACCTGATGTTCTTGTAAATTTACCTGCAGCATCACCAGATTCTTGGAAAATTGCAAATAACTTTAATCCTGCGTTTAGGATATTATCAATTTCACTTACAGTTAAGCATTTATCCAATGTTCCTCCAGGTGTATTTGTTAAATATCTTCCTACATATTGATAACCAGCATTTTTAATGGTATGTATTTGCGCAGTTGTTAATTTAGTTGCTGTATCGCATCCTAACGCTGATCTATCAGTATCGCCATTACTGCTTAATAAAGACTTAATAACTGTGTAATTAACTCTATTATTAGGTTTTATTAATTTCAAATGATCACAGAATGCTTCAAGAACATAATCTAAAGAAGAATCATATGTTGAAGATAATACATTTATGTAATAACCATTACATACTGTTGCATATCTAATAAGTTTTATAATATTATCTGTATCTCCAATACCAAAGCTTTGTGCTTTACATAATGAAGTTGTTTTAGTCCCCCATGTTCCTGTAGCACTACTTTTAGAAATTCCTAATTCTTTTTGTAAAGCATAAATCAACATTTTATTCATATCACGATTATATAATCCATCACAAGGACAAATTTGATAATAATTATAATTCAATCGCTGTTGAATTGTTCTGATTTCCTCAGTACCTCCTGCCAAGCAGGTGAAGGCGCTCATATCTAATAATGCTTTCATAAAATCTCTTTGCATATTTCCTGAAGCTGATGGAAATCCTGCATCAGTTTTTAATTGTTTGACTGCATTATATGTTCCATTTCCATAATATCCTGTAAATCCTCCTGGATTGTATCCTTTACACCATAAACCGCCTTGCACAATATAAACTAGATTCCCTTCTGACCCTTGAGCAATTGTCGGACACAAAGAATAAGTTGTAGGTCCAAAACTATTACTTGTTTCTTGAATCCCTAATTCAATTTGTAACGCTCGTCTTAATGCATAAATTGTACTCCATCCTGTTTTTCCATCTTCTGTAATTTTGTTATATCTACTATCATTTCCATATGTTTTGTTCAACCATTGTTGAACTTGTAAAACTCTTTCATCTGCCATTATTACTATCCTCCTATGTTGTTACTACTTTCTGTAGAATTTATACCGGTATTCTTTCTACATTTTTATCATACATTCATTCAAAAGCACCATTGTGCCTTTCGCATTTCATTAATATAAACTATTTAATGAAATTGCTCCTGTTACTTTACCGTTTACTCCAATTACTACTCTATCTCCTTTGACTTGAATCACTTCATATTGATTTTTAAATACAAAATTTGCTATTGACTGACCATCATACCACTTTGAACCAGTCTTGACACGCACACTATCTCCAACGTTTAAACTACTAGTTTTGTTTTTTACCTTATAAAAAGTACTAATCACACCATGATCATAACTACAGTCCAAAAACTTTGAATCTATTCCTTTTATATCTTTTAAAGCTCCCTTTTTGGCATTAGAAGTAAACTGATGCAATAATACATTTCCAAAAGGATTGTATTGAATCTTATTGTCCCAAT
>NZ_DAWDDM010000295.1:0-2395 GCF_052354645.1 Catenibacterium sp. | reverse complement strand
TATTAATTATTTTCTTTAAATCATTTATTTTATATATATTCATCATGATACTTATGAATTTCTTTGATCATCGTGTTAAGGAATATCCATTTGAGAATATTCTCTTTCTACTTATTGAAACACTTATAGGCTTTATTATTATGAAATCATTGTATTTCATTTATAATGGTATTATCTATTTGATATTCAGTGATGCATTATTTAGATTTAAAGAGAATAAATATGTTAAGTGGCTGACTATTCCGTTAAGTCTACTTCTTATTATTTCTAATTATAATTTCTTCAGTACATTATTTCCTCTTGTGAATGCTGATGCATATCTAAATGTGTATACAAGTACGACAAGAGGGTTATTACAGGTAGGAATCAATTTACTAGATATTGTGAATTTATTGTTCTTTATTTTATTCTTGATGATTTATATTGCGAATGAAGTACAGGAAAATGAACGTATGACACAGGAATTAATCATGGTTCATCAAGTCAATCATGAATTAGAGAATTATGCTGCAGTAAGTGAAAAGATTGCAGAAGATAAAGAAAGAAAAAGACTGGCTCGTGAAATACATGATACATTAGGACATGCATTAACAGGAATTGCAGCAGGTGTTGATGCCTGTATTGCGATGATCGATATCAATCCTCAGGCAACCAAACAACAATTGATGGTTATCAGTAAAGTTGTAAGGCAGGGAATTGGGGATGTACGTAATTCATTGAATAAATTACGACCTGGTGCTTTAGAACAGCATGGCTTTAAAGGTGCATTAGAAAATATGATTGAAGAATTCACCAGTGTCAGTGATCTAGAAATCACCTTAGACTATCGTCTTGAGAAGGTGGACTTTGAGAATACAAAAGAAGATATTTTATTTAGAGTCATTCAGGAAAGTATTACTAATGCAGTAAGGCATGGAGATGCAACGCATATTAATATTTCTATATATATAGAAGATCAGAAATTGAAACTAGAAATCCAGGATAATGGACAGGGATGTGAAGAGATTCATTATGGCTTTGGATTAAAACAGATGAGAGAACGTTTATCTATGATCAATGGAAAAGTGACATATGATGGACATCATGGTTTCTTAACAGTGGTCACAATTCCAATACAGGAGGGAGAACTTTATGATTAAAGTAATGATTGCGGATGATCAGGAACTGATTAGAGAATCATTGAAAATAGTATTAAGTACACATGAAGATATTGATGTGGTAGATACTGCATCAGATGGTTTTGAAGTACTAAAATGTTTAGAGAAGTATGTCGTTGATGTTATTTTGATGGATATTCGTATGCCAGGTTTGGATGGTGTTATGGCTACTAAGGAAGTGAAGACGAAATATCCTAATACAAAGATTATTATATTGACTACTTTTGATGATGATGACTTTGTCTTTAGTGCTTTGCGCTATGGTGCGAGTGGTTATTTATTAAAAGGTGTATCAATGGATGAACTCTATAAAGCAATTGTGACAGTCAATACCGGAGGCGCAATGATTAATCCTGATATTGCGACAAAAGTCTTCAGTATGTTCTCTAAGATGCAGCAGAATAACTATACTATTAAAGTGGATGAAAAGGATGTAGAAACATTAAGTAAGCCAGAATGGAAAGTAATTCAGCATGTGGGCTATGGCTTATCCAATAAAGAAATTGCCCAGAAACTCTTCTTATCTGAAGGAACTGTAAGAAACTACTTGAGTTCTATCCTCTCTAAATTAAATTTAAGAGACCGTACACAGCTGGCTATATGGGCAGTAGAAAGTGGTCTTATGACAAGGACGTTTGATGATGAATAGGTCAAAGATTTTTCTCGGTATTGTTGTTTTTTCACTCTTTTTCATGATTGTCGCAAATTACCCGGATACAATTACCCTGGAGTTAGGTGTTTTCTCAGGAAGTAACTGGGATGTACCAAGCGGAGAGAGCTATAAAATCATTGATGGCGCTATAGAACGATTTGAAAAGAAATATCCAGGGGTTAAAGTGAAGTATGAGAGTGGAATCATGAAGAATGATTATTCTTCATGGCTTTCAGCTAAGATTGTCAAGGGAGAAGAACCGGATGTTTTTATGATTCTTGATGATGATTTTAATACATTGAGTTCTATTGGTGCACTTGCTGAAATAGACAGTTATATGTCTTTTGATCAGAATTTTAGTACGGATGATTATTATTCCAGTGTTTTAAAAGCAGGAACGTATTCGAATAGTCAATATGCACTTCCTTATGAATGTAATCCGACATTGATGTTTGTGAATAAGACTCTTCTGGAAAATTGTCATATTCAGATGCCTGATAATGATTGGACATTGGATGATTTCTATTCTATATGTAAAAAGGTAAGTGAGTATTCTTCAAATTATTATGGCTATTATGATTATGAA
>NZ_DAWDDM010000294.1:0-2447 GCF_052354645.1 Catenibacterium sp. | reverse complement strand
GCAAACAGTGCTTTTAATTATTTGCACTGTCTACTGGGAGGTCATCATATCATTTGTCTATTTCTTTTTTTATGCAAAAAAAATAGAGTTCCATCATGGGAACTCTATTTTAATCTTTGTGAATAAATGAATTGATGCAATCCACTAGTTCATCAAATTCCACAATAATCTTATCTAAATATTCCTTTCCGGCTGGTTCTAGGTGATAATACACTCTAGCTTTATTGTGGTAAATGATTGTATTGCTTGAAATATAGCCATTTTCAATGAGTTTGTAAATAATAGGATACATAGTACCATTCTTCGGTTCAATACGACCCTTAGATTTTTCTGCAATCTCTTTAGTTAGTTCATACGCATATTGATCTTTTTCTTTCAATAAGCTTAAAATCATTAAATCAAGTTTAAATAAATAGTTTGAAGTCTTTGCCATAATTAATCACCTGTAATAAGATTATCAAATATTAGAAGCGTTTTCAATACATTTTTTAAATAAAATGACGTATTTGTGCACCAAACTGTACTTTTATCCTGTTTACAATAAAAAAAAGCGTCATTTTTTTAAAATAGTGTGTAAGAAAAAGAACTCTATGCCTTAAGAGTTCTTTTTCTTACCATATCAATATACTGGTCTTCATGTAGGATTCTAATATCCTGACCTTGTCTTGATAGTGTCATGGCTTTTTTTATCTTCTTATTGCCTTTTTGATATCTTGTCTGCTTGTAGTCCTTTTTCCCAATAACGAGATATCTTGTCTGTGTTGTGACATGGAATGATGGTGTCATACCATCCTGTTCTACAAATGCTTCTATTTCTTGTTTTGTATGAGCAAGTTTTCCAGTGAAAGCAACTGTTTCTTTCTGTATTCCCATCCTTACTTCCTGTACCTTATCACTTGATACAAGAGGTTCAATAAAAGAACTTGTCATACGTCCTAAAGGGACATTTTCCTTCTCGTGGAGCTCTTTAAGACTTGTATAGTGATGTTCATCCATCATCTTCTTTAAAAGTTCTGCACAGGCTAAAGAATCAGCCAATGCATTATGGGCATTCTCTAATTCCACTGAATAATAATCACATAGAGAACCTAAGCCATACTTTTGTAATTCAGGATGAAACAGCTTTGCGAGTACTAATGTACATGATAAGAAACAAGTAGGCTTTCTTATACGAAACCTTCTAAATACTGCCAATAGATGATTTAGATCTGATTGGATATCATGAGATATCACAATACTGTTTTCAAAATATTGACTAATCTTTGGCCAGATTTCTGGAAATGTAGGTTGTTTCTTTAAATCCTGTGGTCTGATCTTATGAACCTTATAACGATAAGGATCAAAAGTCAATTTAGGAGGTCTAATAAGTGAATAGAATGTTTCTTTTACTTTCATATCCTCCAATACGACTATTCCAATAGAACAGATACTAACAGGATCATTATTCAATTCTTCAATATCAAAGATTGTTATTTTTTCACTCATTCAATTCCCACTGCTTTCTTTGCTAACTGATCTGCCTGTTCATTATAGAAGTCTCCTGTATGAGCTTCTACTTTCATAAAGACAATAGGCAATTGTTTACGGTATTTAGCCATTTTATCAGCATAATACTGTGTTAACTTCTTATTAGCTTTCCATTCTCCAATAGCCCACTTTTCAATACCCATATAATCATAATAAATCACAATACCATCATATTCAGGATGTTCTACTGCATACTTTACAGCTGCAAGTGCCCCAAATATTTCTCCTGCGACATTACGACTAGATATACATTCTTCATTATCTCCATGTCCATAAAGACGTTTAATGACCTGCTGTCCATCAATTAATACAGCACCATAACCATATACTTTCTTTTTCGCATTAAAAGAACCATCTACATAAGCAATTAACCCATGTTCCATTTGAGGCATTTCTTTTTTATCAGAAATAAACTCTTCTGCTTCCTTGCGTGATGTAAAGGACTTATAAGAAGCATTCTTAAAGCCATGAATCTGCTTCTGACATTCTGCCCAAGAGTTATAAATACCTGGTACTCTTCCGTTTTTTACGGCATAATATTTCATTTTTATCACCTACCCCATAATAATGAAAACAATAGGCGTTGTCTAGTTAATTATGCAAGTTCACAAAAACTATTTACTATGTTAAAATGAAAGAAATAAACAAAGCGAGGTTATTTTATGTTGATTGAAAAGAGATTTTTGAAATATGTGAGTTTTGATACACAGTCTGATGAATCTTCTACAACATCTCCTTCTACAGAAAAACAATTTGATTTAGCTGATTTCTTGAGTGAAGAAATGCAGATTTTAGGTGTAGATGAAGTAGAAAGAACAGATCAGGGAATTGTATACGGAAAGATTTATAGTAATTCTGATGAGCGTATGAAGGCAATTGGATTTATTGACCATATGGATTCTTCTACAGATGCAAGTGGA
>NZ_DAWDDM010000293.1:0-2475 GCF_052354645.1 Catenibacterium sp. | reverse complement strand
AAATAAATCTTATATGTTTGTTACTATAATGTTTCTCTTATATCCCCACAGCTTGCTTGAGAATCACCACGGTAAATATATCCTTTTCCAGTCAGGAGGACAGAAACAAAGAGCTGCTGTCGCAAGAGCTTTAATTACTCATCCTCAGATTATCTTAGCTGATGAACCTACAGGTGCTTTGGATTCTAAATCAACAGATGATTTATTGAATATCTTTGATCATGTAAATGAAGAAGGACAGACAATTGTGATGGTTACTCATAGTACCAAAGCAGCCAGTTTTGCGAAACGTGTCTTATTTATACGTGATGGACAGGTCTATCATCAGATCTATAAAGGAGATAAGACAAACGAAGAGATGTATCAGGCAATCAGTGATACACTTACACTACTGCAGACAGGAGGTAAGTAATCATGTTTTATTTAAAACTTGCCCTGACAAATATTAAAAAGAATGGAAAAATCTATTTCCCATATCTTATTACAAGCATCTTTACAGTCATGATGTTTTATTGTGTAAAGTTCTTAGGTGGAGATAATGGCCTAAGAAAAGACAGTGAATCAGCAGCCATGATGATGAGTCTTGGCGTGTATGTTGTGATTATATTCTCAGTTATATTCTTATTATATATAAATAGCTTCCTCATGAAGAATCGTAAGAAGGAACTTGGACTCTATAATATATTAGGAATGGAAAAGCGTCATGTGATGTTGATCATCTTTATTGAAACATTGATTGTTTATTTGATTTCTTTAGGATTTGGTATATTAACAGGTGTTCTATTCAGCAAGCTGATGATGCTTATTTTAGTGAAGATATTGGCTATTCATACATCGATTGTATTTAGTATTGATATGAATGCGATTTTAATCACAACTCTTCTCTTTAGTGTTATTTTCTTTGTTTCATTTATGATCAATGCAGCTTCTATTCGTTTCTCTAATCCAATCCAGTTATTAAAGGGTGGACAGGTTGGAGAAAAGGAACCAAAGACAAAGTGGTTGATGACTTTAATAGGTGTCATCACACTAGGTGCTGGTTATACAATTGCCTTGTCGATTGAAGATCCAATCACTGCCCTTGTCTTATTCTTTGTGGCAGTTGTACTTGTTATTATTGGTACATATGCACTCTTTACTGCTGGTTCTATTGTAATTTTAAAACTATTAAAGAAGAATAAGAAGTATTACTATCAGACAAATCATTTCATCAGTGTGTCTCAGATGATGTATCGTATGAAGCAGAATGCAGTGGGACTTGCAAGTATCTGTATTCTATGTACATGTATTCTTGTTATGATTTCTTCTACATATACTCTTTATAGTGGTGTTTTTGATACTGTGAAAAAAAGTGTTCGTGCTGACTATAGTTATAAAGTAGGGAATATGGAAAAGGTGAACATGGATGAAGAAATCATCAACCTTGAAAAGGACATTAAAACATCTCTTGCTTCTAAAAATATCGGTATTTCTCAAATGGCTTCTTTAAAATATTGTAATGTATTGGCTTCTCAAAATGGAACAGTGTTTACTGCACCAGGAGAAGGAGGTAATAATAAGATTCTTACAATTCTTGGAATGACATTAGCTGATTACAATCGTATTTATAATCATCATGTCACTTTAAATGATCATGAAGTGCTTTATAATTCTAATTATCATTTTAATCATGATTCAATGATGTTGAATAATCAATTGTATTCATTAAAGATGGTTAAGAATGATCCTTGGTTTGTGAAGGATGATATCGCGAATGTGGATTCAGATAGTATTACATTTGTATTCAAGGATGATGCAACCTTAAAACAGGCACTTACATTTGAACATCGTTCTGCACCTTCTCATGTCTATGAAGTATTAGTTAATTATAAAGGTGGTTATTTCAATTCAAAGGCTGAAGAAGTCATGCGTAAAACAACTAAGAACTTCACTTTGAAAGTCAGTGAAAAGAATGATGGTGAGATCAACTACTCTAATATGACTCGCTATGATAACTACCAACTATTCAGTCAGATGTATGGTTCATTATTATTCTTAGGTATTTTCTTAGGTGTACTCTTTATGATGGCTGCAGTATTGATTATGTATTATAAGCAGTTATCTGAGGGCTATGAAGATCAGAAAAGATATGAAATACTACAGAACGTAGGATTGAGTAAAAAAGAAGTTAGACAGGCTATATCTTCACAGGTATTGATTTTCTTCTTCCTTCCTCTTGTAGTGGCAGTTATTCATATGTCCGTGGCTTATAAGATGATCTTAAAGATGTTTAAGGTAATGATTCTTAATGCCCCTCAGACATTTATTACATGTACTGTTGTATCAGTGATAGTACTTACTATTTGTTATACTATTGTTTATTTCTGTACAAGTCGTACATATTATAAAATTGTAAAAAAATAAAAAAGGCTTTCGAGCCTTTTCAGATTGTTGACAAATTAGATGAAAATATCAATTGGGCTATCCCAAATTGGT
>NZ_DAWDDM010000292.1:0-2484 GCF_052354645.1 Catenibacterium sp. | reverse complement strand
GCTTTCTATCCAGGCAACTTTTGAAGCAAAATATGAAAATAATTCTGTAATTTTTCCTAAAAAGGTATATAGCCCTAAGTAATTTTCAACTTTGGGAGAAAGAAACAAAAAGAGACTTATCGCAAAAATGATAAGTCTCTTTTTTGATTTGTTTCTCATACCCAGTCAAGCTGACTACCCTTTCCAGTCTTTTTCACAATAAGCTTTGTGTTTTTTGGTTCACGAACTTGAGAAATAATTCATATTATTTGTAATGTTTTTTTATGCTATCATATGTAAAAAAAACAAAAGCACCTCACCACTGAAATTCAATTCAGTGATGAGGTGTCTTAGGTTCATTCAACAATCGTCTTATAATAATTACCGAAATCTGCCAATGCATTAATAATCGGCATCATATCTTTTCCAATGTCTGTCAATCCATAATCAACTCTTGGTGGATTCTCATGATAATCAATTCTATACACAAGGCCATCATCTATCATCTGCCTCAGACTATCAGTTAATACTTTTTGAGAAATCCCATCTAAATCTCTTTGAAGTTCATTGAATCTCAATGTACAACTTTTTAAATTTCTTATTAATAGCTTCCATTTACCACCAATTAAAGACACTGATGTTGCGACAGGACATGCAGGAAGCTCCTTTTTTTCTTCATATGCAGTCACATCGTTTCAAAAATATTACAGTATATTCATTGGACTTAACATAGCCGATGGTGACGATATAGAACTTTACAAAGAAGGAGATTACACCGAAGGGCTTATACCAGAGTATTTGAGGAAATTATTACAACTTAGCAAATTGTCCAATTCGCAATTGGACATTCTGTGCAATCTTTCCCTGCTTCCTTTGTTGGACCATACACATCCCTACTCTCGTATAATTCTTCTTATCTGTTTTGCTGTGATAATCACTCTGTCAGTCTTTTATAAATCAACTTCTCCTGCTAGTGAAATTCCTGTAAGATGGTAGGCGAGATATGGTTTTCGTGTTACGAAAAACCATCTCGTTAATCTTGGCTTCCCCTAATACCCTGCTGGTACACACCTGCGGTGTGGTATATATAATTACATGAAAAAAGCAGACACATAGAATTTCCACATATCTGCTTCTTTCATTGCGTGTATTCAGTTTTATGTAATTACAACTATATACTTTTATAGTAATTCTTATGGATTAAGCCATTACTCCATATCCATATTACTTAGCTGCTTGGTCTGATCTCTCCTGCAATAAATAACTGCTGTTACCTGAACTCTGTTATTTTCATCATCAACCCAATAATAAATCAGGAAGTTTTTAACTACAATCTTGCGTACTCCCTCAGTTCTCCATGGCTCTTCATCAATCAAGTCATGTTTTTTCGGAAAACTCGACAACTTAGTAATCTCTGCTTTCATCTTATCAAGTAGATTATATGCTACATCCGGTGCCATTAGATCATTTGAAATATAATGTACTATCTCTTTTATCTGCTTTAATGCCTGCCTTGTTACCCTTACTTCATATTCGTTCATGCACTATATCTTCGACTTTAATTGACTAAAAGCCTCATCAACAGATACAGAATCGTTCTTTTTTGCCTGTGCAAGCCCGGTCTGCATCATCGTATCAAATTCAGCTTGTGTTATAGAATCTCTTGTAACAAGTTTATCCGGAATATCAAGAGAAAATGGTACTCCATCACGCATAATAACCTGTCTATAAGTCATATCTATGAATACAGATACAGGAATTCCAAGTCTGTCAAGAATTGCCTCTGCTTGCTCTTTTATATTCGGTTGAATTCGCGCTGTTACATTTGCAGTTTTTGTCGCCATAGTATGCACCTCCTGTTTCTTATAGTGTACCACCATGTATTGCTTCTTACAATACAAACACTTTTAATTGCTGCCGTCGCTTTTTGGCGGTAAATTTCTCCATTAATCATGCGATATTTTCCTAAACTGTATTCTATGCTGTCGGATTCTGCCATCAATCTTTTTCCATCCAATTCAATGAGCTCTGTGCAATAACGTCATCATAAAATCATCATCCGAATCAGCATTACCATCTGTATCTGCCTGCTGTTGTATGATCAATATTGCACTTTTGTTAGCCTGCATAGCTGCCAGCATGCTGCCAACCATTCTTAATATACTCATTGATCGTACGAACCACCACATTATGCTTCTTCTTCCATTTTCTATGCATAGCCCTTTAAAATTGGATTAACTAAAATTACTGCAAAAGTCAATCTAAAAATTGTAGGTTCTCTAACATCCTTATGTTGTCTTTTACCTACATTTTTATTTTATCCTTTGCACCTGGTCTCCATTTTTACCCATACCAGTGTAATGAAGAGCACCACCAACCCACTTATCGTGATAAATTACTTTTGCGTAGTCTGAGACAATAACCAAAGTATTCGTAGTCTTTGAATGTCTCATCCCGCCCATATTCCCGCATTTGAATATATCAAAAATATATGCATTTTTTAGT
>NZ_DAWDDM010000291.1:0-2488 GCF_052354645.1 Catenibacterium sp. | reverse complement strand
TACCTAACGCAAAGATTATGATTCCACCACCAATAGACCACCACATATTTACCATCTCGTTTAGCAAATTCAAATAAACGCGTGCTTTTATAGCTCGCCTCTCAAACGTGCTTCTATATCAGATGCCGTGTATAACACATCCGTTACAATTACCCTTTCGTCACGGATTGAGTAAAACACTGAATAATTATCGACGGGCATTCTACGCAACTCCATTCTCTTTTCCGGCTCAGAATCCATAATCCTAAATCGTTCCGGGAAAGTGTCTAATGTAAGTATTTCATCAGCAATGCGATTATATTGCCCCATTGCATTATCCGGAGCAAGCAAATCTATAGCAATATAATTGTATATATC
The DNA here is from genome assembly GCF_052354645.1 of Catenibacterium sp. NCBI lineage: Bacteria > Bacillati > Bacillota > Erysipelotrichia > Erysipelotrichales > Coprobacillaceae > Catenibacterium > Catenibacterium sp. Next base: position 2,131 of record NZ_DAWDDM010000291.1, on the reverse strand, counting down.
TTCCATATCCTGCAAAGCTTCTTTTGTAATCTCTACCTTATATTGCTTCATTAATGCCTCTCTCTAAATGCCACAAACGCACTAGCTGCATCCTCAACATTTCCTTTCTCTATATCGGCATATCCTTTTTCTAACTTTTGATGAATCTGTGTAGCAGACATCATATCTGCATTCACTGAATTAGCTGCTTTTGGTAATACAATAGAAAAGGGAATTCCTCCTACTAATGATATTTGTTTTAAATACATATCTATAGCAGTAGCCATTGGTATCCCTAATTGTGCCAATACACTTTCTGCATTTTCTTTTACATCTGGATTTACTCTTATATTTAATGTTGCTATTTTTCCCATAGAATACACCTCCATCTTTCTTTTATTGTAACGTCTTTTGCGTTACAAGTCAATCTATGAAATATATTTTCGATGCGATAGTTTCACATTGTTTTGATTAACCATTGCATATCTGAGCGTTGTATCTATTTGCTCATGTCCCAGAATTTTCTGTACCTGTTCAATCGGCATACCTTTCTCAATTGCTCTGGTGGCCATAGTCCTTCTGAACTTATGTGGGTGTACCTTTTCTACACCTAACTTCTTCCCCATTTCTCGTAATCATAACTCCCACCGCTTTCAGTAAGTCTACTGTGTTGTTTGTTTAACGACACAAATAACGCTATATTATTATCTGTCCTTGATTCAATATAATTCAACAAATGAATTTTGGTCTTAGCATCAAAATATGCTTTCCTCTCTTTGTCTCCTTTGCCATAAACCACGCATTCCCGCTCAGAGAAATCTATATCATCAATGTTCAGCCTTACCAATTCGCCTACTCTAATTCCTGTTGAAAGCAGAAAATCAATCATTGCCCTATCACGCAGATTATTACAATTATCTCTAAGAATTTCTATTTTCTCATCCGGAATGGTATCTTTTACAATAACGGCAGTCTTTACCTTATGAATTCTTTTCATTGGGCTTTTTATAATATAATCCTCTTCCTCTAGCCACGAAAAAAATGTGGAAAGACTTCTACGAATATTATCAATAGTTACCTTTCCACAATTATTTATCGTTTGATACTCTACAAGATATTTTCGTAGCATCTCGGTCGTTATCTTTATGACCGGAATATTTATTGTATCCAACATCTTTTCAATATTACACCTATAATAGCGTATTGTTTTGTCAGAACACCCTTCTAAATGCTTTGCAGTTAAAAACATATCTAGGAAGTCCATATTTGTTGTCTTCAAATAATCAGATACAGTATTTTCAGATAACCGTTTTGCCAACACCTCTTGTAGTTTCTGCATCTGCGATGCATTTAATACTTCTGCCATGTCATTGATGATGTCATAAATTTCTCTACCCATAAGAGAACACTCCTTTTTAAAGGAGTATATCGTAGTAAAATCAGCACATCAACAGAGCGTATTACTGATATTTCTATATGTGTTGCCATGTCATTACATAATCGCTATCTCCGGTACCCTCATCTAAGCCACTATGCTGAATCTCAAATCCTTCTCTCTTATAAAAAGATATTGCCCGTGCGTTCTTTTGGTATACGTTCAAGTGCAACTTATTCCTTTTGTCCTTTGCATAATTCAGCAGAATTTTACCTATACCCTGCGATTGCATTTCACCAGAAACAAAAATGCCCTCAACATATTCATCATTTAACCCTATAAAACCCTGTATTTCTGTATCATACTCATACACATAAACCTCTGCTAGTAACAACGCTTTTTTTACTGATTTGAAATTGCTTTTCCAGTATTCGGCGGGGATAAAATTATGTGCCTTTATATTTGTATCCAACCATATATCTGCAACTTTATTTATATCATCCCTTTGAAATTCTCTAATCATAACGGTGACACTCCATAAACTTGAATTTAAATTATAACGGTCTTTGCAAATACACCATATCTACCAACTGTATTCCACTCTCATAGATTGGGTGGTCATAATTATCTATAAAGAAATTTGATATGATATGCGAACGAACAAAACCACACTTTTCATAAAATGGTATTGTCAGTGGGCTATCGCCTGTTCCCACTAGCAGAATGGCATATTGCTCTCTGTAATTATTAACAATAAACTCAATTAAGGTTCTTGCA
>NZ_DAWDDM010000290.1:0-2488 GCF_052354645.1 Catenibacterium sp. | reverse complement strand
ATAATGTACAATACCTTTATATCTTTTAAATAAAACTGTTGCATATTTCTTATAGAAATCAACCATTTTTCTACTTTTAAAACCACCATATTCTTTTACTAAATAAAGTGGAAAATCGTAATGAGAAATCGTTACTAAAGGTTCAATGTGATATTTTTTTAATTCTTTAAAAACATCATCATAAAATTGTAATCCTTTTTCATTCGGTCTTTCTTCATCCCCTCGAGGAAATATTCTTGACCATGAAATAGATAATCTTAAAACCTTAAATCCCATTTCCGCAAATAATGCAATATCTTCTTTATAACGATGATAGAAATCTATCCCATTTAAAACCGGATATTTTTCATCTTCTTTAAAAGATAAATCTTGTACATTTCCAAACATATATTGAAAACGATTTTTTCCATTTGGAACTACATCCATGTTAGCAAGACCTCTACCATCTTCATTATAGCCACCTTCTACTTGATTAGCAGCTATTGCTCCACCCCATAAGAAATCTTTTGGTAAGGTTCTCACTTTATGCTTCCTCCTCAGCTAATTTTGCAGCTTCTTCTTTCTTGCATAAAGAATGATCATAAGCTACAAAGAATGGATACCAAATAGCTAATGTTAATAGAATCATTAAAGCAATAAAAATAAACACTCTCCAGTCTAAACAATAAACAAATAGACTTAGGAAAACAGGATAAGTCCCACTAATTAATAAATAAGGTGCTGTCAATAAACCAAATGAACATGCTAACCAATAAAGAATAGATACGATTAATCCATTAACAATAAAAGGAAGCATTAATACAGGGTTAAACATAATTGGTGCTCCAAATAATGCTGGTTCTGAAATTCTAAAAATACTAGGCACAATTGTCGCTTTCCCAAAAGCTTTTAATTGTTGTGATTTTGCTTTCCAACAAGATAAAATACATAGTCCAAGAGTATTTCCTGTTCCTCCTAAAAAACCAATACCTAATGTCATAAAGATAGGATGAAAAATTGGTGCTTGTCCTTTTGCAACTAATGCTGCATTTGCTGTAAAAGCTGCTGTTGTAATTGGAGCAGTAAGTGCCATAGTAACCATTTGTCCATGCACTCCACAACACCATAATAACAACATAAATGCACATAAGAATATTGAACCAGGAACAGAGTTAACTGCTGCAACTGGTGTTGCTAAAACTTTTTCAATAAGCGCTGGAATTGACATTCCTAAATAATTACTACTTAATAAACTTAAAATATAGAATATAGAAACATTGATAACCATAGGTACAATTGTTCTAAACGAATTTGTTAATGCTGGAGGACAAATTTCTGGCAAACGAATTGTAATATTGTGTATTTCACAAAATCTTGTGATTTCTACTGTTAATAAAGCAACAATAATAGCAGTAAATAATCCTTGTGCACCTAAATATGTACAATTCATTAATAATGGAGTTGTTCCATCCGCTAAAGCTAAATAATTTGCTGGTGCTGCAACTAATAGAAAAACAACAAGTGCAGTTAAACCATTAGTAATACCTTTCATTGAATATGAAGTTGCTAAATTATCAGCAATAACAAAGGTAACTGCTAATGCTAATAATCCCATTGACATATTGTATGGAACTAAAATAGCCATTTTATACTTAGTAGCAAAATTAAACCATCCAGAAAAAATTGACCAAACACCACCAGATTTAACCATGTCTGCAGTTACTGGTGGATTAGCAATAACCATAAATACTGCCCCAACAAAGATTAATGGTAATACTGTCATAAAACCTTTTTGCATTGCAGATAAATGTCTTTGTTCACCTAACTTATCAGCGATTGGAGACATTTTATCTTCAACAAAGTGCATAAACTTATCCATTTACTTTCCCTCCTTTATCATTCTTTTTACTTCTTTTATAATATTTTCAACATTCCCTAAAGCATAATCTGAAGGATTAATAACAGCTGAAGGTCGATCAGTTACTGCTTTTTGAACATCTTTAATTTTATATCTCATTTGTGGTCCCACTAATAAGACATCATAATCTTTATAAACACTTAAATAATCATCAATTGGAATTGCTTTAACTTCTAAATCTTCGTTATTTTGTTCTGCCCATTGATTCATCTTATTCATTAAAATACCAGTTGATAAACCATTAGCACACATTAATAATATTTTCATAAATCTTCCCTCTCTTTAAATTTGCTAATATCAAGTAAATTGAATATTTGATCGATCATTTGTTCCTTTTTACTTAGCAACTTTAGTATAAAATGGAACCGCTTTTTATTCAAATGGCATATTTTATCTCTTTTCCTTTCATTTATACACTATTTTTTTAATTTATACACTTTTTCTTCTTTATCATTTATTTTCTTCGTTAAACTGTTTATTTACAAGCAATAAAATTATTTATCTTTTTATTACTCTTAAATATTTTTTATACACTTAATACACTAATAAATAAAAAATAGCTTACTTTACAATAAGCTATTAAAATAAGTA
>NZ_DAWDDM010000289.1:0-2493 GCF_052354645.1 Catenibacterium sp. | reverse complement strand
GGTTTACTTGCGAGAACACTTGAAGTTGGTACTCCATGTCCTGTCTGTGGTTCCATCCACCATCCACTTCCTGCATCTTTAAAAGATGGAGAAGTGGCCACTAAAGAAGAACTAGAAAAAATGAGAAGAGAAAAAGACAAGGCATTTGTCTTACTAGAAACAGAAAGCGCAAAAGCCTCATCTTTAAAAGATTCTTTAAATGAATTAAAAGAGAAACACAAGAATGATTTAAAGATTCTAAGTGACACACTCTCTAGTGAATCTACTCTTAATTCTATTAAAGAAACACTTCTAAATGAAAAACAAACTTTGAGTCGTCTTGTAGAAGAACTCAATGTGAGAAAGAGTCGTTATCAAGTACTCACAAAAGAACTAGAAACAATTGAAACACAGTTAAACCAATATGAAGAGAATGTAAAATCACTGACTGATGATATTCATCAATATGAAGTCAAGCTTGCTTCTCTTGATTCTACATTGACACAATTAAAGAGCCAGTTAAGCTATGCTTCATTAGAAGAAGCACAAAATGCGATAAGTCTACTTAATAAGAACAAACAGGAAGAAGAGGCAGCTTATAAGAACTTCAAAGAAAAATTAAATATATCTACAGATATTTATAATAAGTGTCAAACACTTATTACATCCTATAAAGAATCTCTTCCTCAACTAGAAAGAAGCAGGGATGAGTCTTATAAGACTTATACAAGCCAAGTAGAAGAATACAAATGTGATTCTTGGCAGGAGCTTACTTCTAAGTATCAAAAAGAAGATATACAGCGTTTCAATCAAGCTTATATGGATTATTCTAAGAATCATGCCAGTGTCTCTTCTAAAATTGATACAATAGAGAAACGTATCAATGGACAACCTCTTCCTAAACTAGATGTACTAGAAAAAGATTATCAAGATATATTAGAGACATATTCAAAACAATTAACTCAAGTACAATCATTAGAACATACTTATTTAAACAACAATGAATCATTAAAGAGCTTAGATAAGATTGTTTCTCATGCAAAAGAAATGATTCATAAGAACCACCAATTAACTACTCTATACAACCAATTATCTGGTAATGTATCAGGCTCTAGAATGGACTTAGAAACATATGTTCAAAGAACATACCTAGAACGTATCTTAATAGAGGCCAATAACCGTTTCTATGATATGTCTGCAGGTCAGTATGAGTTACATCTTAAAAATATTGAACAAGCAGGAGAAGGTAAGAATAAAGGCTTAGATTTAATGGTTTATTCTTTTGTGACTGACTCTGAAAGAGAAATCAATACATTATCAGGTGGAGAGTCATTCATGGCTGCACTCTCTTTAGCCCTAGGTATGGCAGATGAGATTAAAGAAAGTGCATCAGGTATTGATCTAGATATTATGTTTATTGATGAAGGATTTGGTTCTTTAGATGATCATTCAAGAGATGAAGCCGTTAAAGTACTTATGGATATGTCAGAAGGGTCTAAACTTATTGGTATTATCTCCCATGTATCAGAATTAAAACAGGAAATAGAAGATCAATTAGTTGTATCCAAGGATGATCATGGTTCTCATGTAAAATGGCAGATCAGTTAAAAATGATTGTCGTAAGACACATACTTATGGCATAATGGATACGCGAGGTAAACACAATGAAAAACATTATTACATTAAAAGATGCATCAGGAAATGATGTTGAGTTCAAGATGTTAGATCAATTCACTTATGATAAGCGTACATATGTTGTTCTTATGCCACATAATGAATCAACAACACAGGTTTCTATCTTTGAAGTCGTACCTACTAAAGAAGAGGGTGTAGATGGCTTATTAGGTGTTACACCTGATCAAACAAATATTCTCTTTGAAGTATTCAAAGAAAGAAACAAAGACAAATTCAATTTTGTAGAAGAATAGGCAATGGCCTATTCTTTTTAATATTATGTTATTATTATGTGAATATGTTATGAATATGTATTGTAATATATAATTATAACTGTATAATAATATATGGCATTGAAAGAGGGGAAGCGGTTTATATGACTCAAGAGAAAAAGAATGCTGGTTATGAAGGGGAAGCTGACCAGCATAAAAATTGCCGAAAGAAATTCTCCAATGCTCATATAATGAGAAATGGTTATACTTATACAGATCGTGTTCTTATAATCAAAGCATCTTATTATATGAAAAAAGGGAAGCTGTAAGGTCCTAGCAGGGCTTTACAGCTTCCTTTGATTTTTATTGTAATGTGTTTAAAATATGTTAGAATAGTTACGGCTAAATTATTTGTGGTTATGAAATGGAGGATAACTTTATGGGGCTACAACTAAGTAGAAACATGAATCAAGCAGATCCTATTATTATTGTTGGATTAGGAGGACTTGGTGGCGGTGTCATTGATTCCTTAAAAGGTAAAATAAAACATGATTATGATGATATAGATAGAGTAAAAATGAGAATCGTAGATATGACTTCTCATATCAAGAATACACATATGACAGAT
>NZ_DAWDDM010000288.1:0-2499 GCF_052354645.1 Catenibacterium sp. | reverse complement strand
TTACTAGGTAAATATAAAGAAGTCACTATTAGAATGCCTGGTGGCTGTTATTTAGGACCTCGCCCTATTGATCTTCATTTAAAAGGATTTGAAGCATTAGGTGCTGATATTAATTATGATGAAGAAACAGGAACATATCATTTAAAGGCTGATGAACTTATTGGAACTGAAATCTATCTAGATTTCGCTTCTGTAGGTGCTACTATCAATATTATGTTAGCAGCAGTTAAGGCTAAAGGTCGTACTGTTATTGAAAATGCAGCTAAGGAACCAGAAATCATTGATGTTGCCAACCTTCTTACTAAGATGGGTGCGAGAATCCGTGGTGTGGGTACAGATACTATTACTATTGATGGTGTAGAACATATGCATGGTGCATATCATGAAATTATTCCTGATCGTATTGAAGCAGGTACTTTCTTGATTATTGCAGCAGCTATTGGTGAAAAGATGGTTATCCAGAATATTATTCCACAGCATTTAGATGCGCTTATTTCTAAATTAAAGGAAATGGGCATTAAGATGGAAAAGATTGGCGACAGCATTGTTGTATATGGTAATGATGGAAATTTAAAGCCTGTTGAAGTAAAGACACAGATCTATCCAGGATTTGCGACAGACTTGCAACAGCCTTTAACAACTCTATTAACACAGGGTAATGGACAATCTAAAGTTTCTGAAACTATTTATAAAGAAAGATTTAAGCATTGTGCTCAGCTTAATAAGATGGGAGCAGATATTGAATTAGGTGAAGCGTGTGCTTATATAAAAGGCAAGACACCTCTACATGGTGCAAGAGTAATGGCTACAGATTTACGCTGCGGTGCGGCTCTTGTGGTGGCTGGTTTAATGGCAGAAGGTAAAACAGAAATTACAAATGTCTACCATATTGACCGTGGTTATGATAATATAGACCACAAGCTCATCACATTAGGAGCACACATTACTCGTTATATGATTGACGATTAATGTTGATAGGAGGAGAAGCTATGAGTGACAAGTTAAAAGTTGGTATTTTAGGTGCGACTGGTATGGTTGGACAGAGATTTAATACTCTTCTAGATAACCATCCATGGTTTGAAGTGACTACACTTGCAGCAAGTAAGTCTAGTGCGGGAAAGACTTATGAAGAAGCAGTAAAAGGCAGATGGAAAATGGATACACCTATTCCTGAAGCAGTCAAGAACATTGTCGTAAAAGATGTTGCAGATGTAGAAGATATTGCGAAGGAAGTTGATTTTGTATTCTCAGCAGTAAATATGAGTAAAGAAGAAATCAAAGCAATTGAAGAAGCATATGCAAAAGCAGAAACACCTGTTGTTTCAAACAACAGTGCACACAGATGGACACCTGATGTTCCTATGGTTATTCCAGAAATCAACCCAGAACATTATGCTGTCATCGAAGATCAGAGAAAGAGACTAAGAACTAAGAAAGGTTTTATCGCAGTAAAGCCTAACTGTTCAATCCAGTCTTATACACCTTGCTTAGCAGCATGGAAGGAATTTGAACCAACAAAGGTTGTAGTAAGTACATACCAGGCTATTTCTGGTGCTGGAAAGACTTTTAAGGAATGGCCAGAAATGGTAGGAAACATCATTCCTTTAATCAGTGGGGAAGAAGAAAAGTCTGAACAGGAACCATTAAAAGTATTTGGTCATATTGAAAATGGTAAAATCGTTAAAGCTGAAGGACCTATTATTAGTGCCCAGTGTATTCGTGTACCAGTATTAAATGGTCATACAGCAACTGTTTCTATTAGTTTCAATAAGAAGCCTACTAAAGAAGAATTAATTGATCGTTTAAATAACTTCAAGGGACAACCACAGGAATTTAAGCTTCCACATGCACCTGAACATTTCATCAGATACATGGAAGAAGAAAACCGTCCACAGGTTACATTAGATGTAGACTATGAAGGTGGTATGGGAGTTTCTATTGGTAGACTTAGAGAAGATAACATCTTTGATTATAAGTTTGTAGGTTTATCTCACAACACTTTAAGAGGTGCTGCAGGTGGTGCTGTTGAAAGTGCTGAAATGTTAACAAAATTAGGTTATATTACTAAGAAATAAATTTAAAAAAGCTATTGTATTTCAATAAAAAATGATGTACAATACACTAGCAACTTACTTTGAAGTAGCAAATATTTCAAGGCGGAAGGAGATAAGACAATGAGAGCTGGAATTCATCCAAATTACAAAAAAGTAAAAGTAATCTGCACATCATGTGGTAACGAATTCGAAACTGGTTCAGTTTTAGATGAAATCCGTGTGGATACTTGTTCAAACTGTCATCCATTCTACACTGGTAAACAGAGATTTGCGAGTGCTGATGGTAGAGTTGAAAAATTCAATAAGAAATACGGTCTTAAATAAGACGCAAGAACCTGTTCTACAGGTTCTTTTTTTACGTAAAAAAGATGTCCATACTATGTATGGACACAATGGAGTCAACTTAAGAAGTTGGCTCTTTTTTATTGCTTTTTTTCCTATTATA
>NZ_DAWDDM010000287.1:0-2509 GCF_052354645.1 Catenibacterium sp. | reverse complement strand
TAAAAATATTCATCATGTGAATCATAATCTAGAGGATCAAAACAAAAAAATTCAATTTCACGATCATACTTCTCTTTTATTCTCTTTGTTAGAGCATCTAGATAAGTATCTTCATTCTTATAGTTTTGAGGATCAATATCAAAATCACCATATCTAGATACTTCTTCAATCCATTCAAGATGTTCTAAACATATATTAACTGCTTTTTCATAGTCTTCAAAATTATCATATTTAGATACATCAACATAATGATCACATTCATCTAATGGATCTGCTTCAGATTTCCAATCATCACGCAATGCATTTAAATAGTCTTCTTCAGTATTATACCAATCTACATCGACAAAAAACCGTTGGTGAGGATTATATTTTCTGACCCATCGATCTTTGTTTAGATCTTTAATTGTTTGAAATAGTGTTGATATTCTTCCCATAGTATCACCTTAATCTTCTATTGATTCTTGATAATTCTCTAAAGAATCATGATCATGTGGGATTATATTGAAATAATTGTCTGGATTATATATTTCAGCCCACTTGTCTTTATTTACCATATTAAGTAATTCATGTAATAGCAATTATTTATTCATTGTAATCATATACCTTAATTATATAAAGTTTTTACTTATACCTCCATGAGAAACGTAAAATGTAAAATTATTCTTGTATCTTTCTGAAGCATTTCTACAATTTTCTGATTTATCACTTATTAACAATTGACTTTCTATGACATATAGGTTATATTTTATTTGCGATCAGATTGCAGATACTTGTGAAGCCTGCAATCGGGGGAGGGTGCCGAGGCCCCTCTCTTTTTTTGTGCAAAAATAATGTAAATCACAAAAGTAATTTCCAAATTTAAAAGGTATATTAAATGTAGAGGAGTCATCTTTGGTACTTAAACACCAACTTCGAATACAAAACATCAAGTTGTATAGTTCACATAATAGATATTGTTATGAGGTGCATATGAACAAACCATTTATTACGTATACCGCTCAGGTTGATAAGTTACAAAACGAAAAAAATTTAATAATTACTGATACTAATTTTGCGATTACAACCCTAAAAAATTTCAGTTACTACGGATTAATCGATGGCTACAAACATCTATTTATTGATATTCATACCCGTAAATACATCAATAATACTTGTTTTGAAGATATTGTTGCTCTTTACGAATTAGATGAAGATTTACGTGAATTATTCTTCAAGTATTTATGCCGTATAGAAAGAAAACTACGTTCATCTATTTCTTACCACTTCTGTCAAAAACATGGAGAACGTCAAGAAGAATACCTTAATCCCAACAACTACAACATGATTCCTAAAAATATGCGTGGAATTATAAAACTAATTCAAATGCTAGATAATATATCTAACAAAAACAAGAATCACAAATATCTTGTTTACCAGCGCAATAAATATCATAACATTCCACTGTGGGTGACTTGTAATGCCCTTACTTTCGGTCAGATATCCAAAATGTTTGAATTTCTACTTCAAAATATACAAGGACTCATCTGCCAGGATTTTGGAAATGTCAAGAAAAATGAAATGATTAAATATCTAAAAGTGTTAACACTCTATAGAAACGTATGTGCTCATAATGAAAGACTTTTTTTCTTATCACACGTACATTGATATTCCTGACACATTGATACACAAAAGATTAAACATACCAAAAAGTGGCTCAAAATATATATGTGGAAAAAATGATTTATTTTGTGTAGTTATCACCTTTCGTTATCTACTACCACAAGCTGATTTTTTAGTATTCAAAAAGCAACTGGTACATATTTTCAATCAATACGAGAAGAAGATTTCAAATTTAAGACTAGACAAGCTATATGAATATATGGGATTTCCATCTAACTGGAAACATATCACAAAATTCCATAAAATATAATCATAGTCGTCTAAAAAAGCACATTTTAGATCATCCACAATTGACTTACTGTGCCATATAGGTTATAAATTAGTGGCGAAAAACCCATAGGCTTGCCTATGGGTTGAAAGCCACATAATTTTTACTTGAGTTAAGCATAAGGGTAAGTTTAATAAGAAAAAACATTTTGGCAGGTCTATAAAGAATAGATGCCCTTCTGGGTTTCAGGCTGCTGTAGAAGAAAAATTCAAGACCACAGGTGGTACATATATAGAAGTGCCTAATGATTATAGAGCATCACAATATGACCATACAGCAGATGATTACATAAAGAAGAAATTATCTGACAGGATGTATCATCTAGCAGATGGAACTCTAGTACAGCGAGACTGGTATTCATCATTTCTGTTGTACTGCTATGATTACAGGACTAAGAATATAGATAGAGACAGATGTATTTCAGAATTTGAAAAGTGTTACAATAAAGAAGAAGCCTTAATTAAAAGAATTAAGATTAATAGAATCAAAGTATTGAATAGTGGAATCAAAATAGTATAAAATAAACATCAGGGAGATTGACTATACTTCCTTACGAAAGTAGAAATTTACCGTTAATGTGGT
>NZ_DAWDDM010000286.1:0-2519 GCF_052354645.1 Catenibacterium sp. | reverse complement strand
AAAACGTTAATATATTCGATATAATGGAAGAGAATTAAAAAAGGTGGGTACAATATGTCAGATAAACAAAACAGCATGCTTGAAGAAGAAAGAGAACCTCTTTCTAAAGGCTGGATTTTTGCAGGTATTGTTCTTTTTCCACTGATCCCTTTTGTATTAATATATTTTAATAAACATTTAAAGAGGAAAATGAAGATGATTTTAGGTATTGTTTATTTTGTTTTCTTGTTTGGTGTTTATCAATATGCATGTGTTGCACAGGGACCAGTATTAAGTAGTGTGATTATTCCTGATCAGTATGTCACAGTGAAACAGGGAGAAACATACCAGATTCATTACAAGACTGATCCTCAGAAAGTGAAAGTAGAATATACACATTATTCATCTCAATATGCCAATGTGGCAAGTGTTGACCAGAATGGTTTAGTGACAACTATTACACCTGGTAAGACACGTATTACTTTGACTGCAGGAGATAATCATCATACTTATAAAAAGAAGTATCTTACAATCCATGTAATTGAATAGAGCGTGTTGACGCTCTTTTTTGTTAGGAGGATGATTATGAGAAATAAAGATGTTTATATTATTACATGTTCAAAATGTGATAAAGAGAATAGATATGAAGATTATAGCTGTGTAGGGCCAGATCAAAGAGAAAGTATTATTGATGATTCTATTATGACTTATACTTGTCCGCATTGTGGAGAAAAAACTTTTTTAAAACATCCTTTGACTTATATAGATCCAGTTCATCATTTTATTGTGCAATATGGACAGGACAAGGAACAGTTCTTTCATGGAGTAGAACAAATTCGTACAACACCTCTTTATAAAGATTATATTTTCCGTTATACAGATTCATGGTTAAGTTTCAAAGAGAAGATCATGATTCTAGAGAATGATAGAGATGATCGTTTAATGGAACTCTATAAGCTTGCATTAAAGAATGAATTAGATGAAGAAGTGCCTTCTTTATTCTTATTTAACAAAGAAGAAGAGAAAGAACTCATGATAGCATTGAATCCAAATGGAACACGTGCTTACTTCTTCAATAGAGATTGGTATGATATTAAAGAAGAAGATCCTTATATGAAGAAGATATTAAAGTATGATACAAGTCTTATGGTAGATAACTCTTGGGCTGAACGGCTCTATGATTATCGTATTAATGTTTCGTTGTGTGAAGTTCAGACAAAATTACAGGTAAGAACTTATTTGATTCCTTCTTATGATCATGTAGATGTAGGAGATTATGTTTATGTATACGAGAATGGTGAGAGAGTATTAGGACAAGTAATGACTAAGAATTTCAAGAATATTGCGGATGTACCTGATCATCTTCATTTTATTGAAAAAGCATTACCAATAGAAACTGAGTATGATAAATATATAAAACGTGAATATGAAAATTTACTCCCTTTAAGGGATCAAAGAGTTGAATCATTTTTAGATGTTTTAAATGATTTACGTTTCTATTATTATATAGAAGAAATAGATGAGAATGTATCTAATTATACAATGGACATAGATGGGCTTCATTTAATTCCTCTTTATACAGATCAACAAGAAGCCATGGATAAGAAACCAGAGAATGGATATGTGTTAGTTGATTTATTAACAGATGTATTAAAGATGACATTTGAAAAAATTGATGGCTATATTATTAATGAGAATAGATTATTTATATTAGATTCTCACTTTATAGATATGTTCCTTTCTTTTGCAAGACAGAAGAAAGTAGGCTAACCAATCACTAGGCTAGCCCCTTATCAAACCGTACGTGCACTATTAATGCATACGGCTTACCAATTTACTATTTATTTAATTTATGAATGGGCTATCTTGAGAAAGCATAGCCCATTTTCTTTAATCTCTCTTTTGTGTAATACTCTACACCTTGTTCTTTAAGTATCTGAATGCGTTTGACCATATTGACATTATTTCTTCGCATATGGTATTCTACGTACTTCTCTATGGTGTAGGTTTTCCACATTTTATAATAGAACCACCACTTTGAAGGTATTAGACCAACACATACAAAGAATTTAATGTTCCATTTATAATGCATTCCATATGATTTCCTTACTGTTGGATGCTTATGTATCATGCACATCCTCAATCGTTGGCGTACATAACTGTCCATCTTGTCTAGATAGGTACTCATCGCATGAATAACGCAGTGTGTCTGTATACGACCTTCGAAAACTTTAAGAGCTTTGTAGACATTCAGGAAGTAGTTGGTCTTGCCAACGATGATAGGATTGATATCCTTAATCCATACTTCTTTTGGTTTTGTCCATTTCCTTTGTGTCTTATCCTTGATAGCCTTCTTGAACGTTTTAATTGACTTTTCTGTGGGAACGATTGAGTAGTAATCTTTCCCATTCTTGCTAGTTCTCCAATGATTGAAATGGAAGCCTAGAAAATCAAAATCATCATTCTTGAAGTCAACTACTTTGTTTTTATTCATCGCGACTTCCAGTCCTAGAGATTCAATGACTGATTTAGCGATATTG
>NZ_DAWDDM010000285.1:0-2525 GCF_052354645.1 Catenibacterium sp. | reverse complement strand
GATATTACAGTTACTAACAAGAAGTTAGATAACTATGATCTTCCAGATACTGGAGGATTCGGTATTTTCGGTTATTACGCAATTGGGGCCCTATTTATTACAGCGACTCTATTTGTCTGTATAGCAAATATAAAAAAGAAGGGGGGCTTATAACTAGTAATAACAAAGATTAAAATATGTATTTCAATAAGGGAAGAGTTTTATTAAAAAAATGGATATCATATGGACAAGGAGGAAAAACGATATGAAACTATTTAAAAAGCTCGCAAGTTTCATGCTTGCATTCACGATGGTTATGGCAATTGCTATGCCATCAGTAGTAATGGCGGCTGATACAACTTATAAGCTTACTTTACAGAATACTGTTGAAGGTCATACTTATGAAGTTTATCAGGTGTTCAGTGGTACACTTTCAACAAAAAACAATAAGAAAGTACTTTCTGATTTAAAATGGGGTAGTGGAGTAAAGGCAGATGCTTATACTGAAACAGCTAAAGCAAAAGCAGAAACACTTACAGATGAAACTACTGCAAGAGCTTTTGCTAAAGAACTAGTAGATCAGAAAAAATTATCTGCTGCTACTAAAACAGTTCAAAGTACAACAGGTACAACTGAGATTGCTGGACTTGCTGCAGGTTATTATTTAGTAAAAGACACTGACAGCAGTTTAGCAAATAAGCATGATTCTTATACAGTATATATTTTACAGGTTGTAGGTGATGCTACAACATCAGTAAAATCAGATGTTCCTTCATCAGAAAAGAAAGTTAAAGATATTAATGATTCTACTGATACAGAAACAACTGGATGGCAGGATGCTGCTGACTGGGATATTGGTGATGAAGTACCATTTAAGATTGAAGGTACACTTCCATCAAACTATGAAAAATATACAAAATATACTTTAAAATTCCATGATAAGCAACAAGCAGGTTTAACATTTAAACGTGATAGTGTTAAGGTATTTATTGATGATACCGAAATTACTGAAGGATTTACAGTTGTTGAAAATCCTGGTGATGGAGATACATTTGATGTTGTTTTTGAAAACTTGAAGACTACTTCAGCTAAAAACGGATCAAAAGTAAGAGTTGAATATAAATCTGAATTAAATCAAAATGCTAATTTAGGTGAACTAGGTAACAAGAATACAATGTATATGGAATTCTCTAATAACCCTAATAATGAACAGGGTGGTGAAACTGATGAAACTGGTAAAACACCAGAAGATACAGTTATTGTATTCACATATAAAGTATCTGTTAATAAAGTAAATGAAAACGGCGATAAACTTGATGGTGCTGAATTTACATTAGAAAAGAAACATAAGGTAAGTTCTGATAAATATGAATGGAAACCAATTACTAAAGTAGATGGCACTGCTGGCGATGTATTTGAATTCAAGGGAATTGATGATGGTGAATATAGATTAACAGAAACAAGAGCACCTGCTAATTATGATAAGTTATCTGATCCAATTTATTTTACAGTAACAGCTGGTCACGTTGATGGTGCTAATCCATATTTAGATACATTCTCTGGAAATATTACTAGTGGTAATGTTGGTGAAATGGCGTTTACTGCAAATAAAGATACTGGTATTTTATCAACAACTATTCAGAATAAACCAGGTAGCTCATTACCTGAAACAGGTGGTACGGGTACTACAGTATTATATGCTGCAGGTACACTTATGATTCTTGCGGCTGCTGCATTCTTAGTAATGAAGAAAAAAGCAGAAAGTAAGTAATATAAAACAATAAGGAGTGTCCTATAATGACAAAGAAGTTAACCAATGCATTTATAGCTTTAATATTCATTATGGGGCTTTCCTTACTTATTTATCCTAGTTTCAGTAACTATTGGAATCAAAGACATCAGACAAGAGCTATTGCTGGATATGAAGAAAAGGTAGAAAACCTGACTGATAAACAATATCAAAAGTTCTGGAATGATGCTACTTTATACAACACAAACCTGAAACAAACACTTTCTTCCTTGAATGATCAGGAGAAGAAAGTATATGATTCGACTCTTGATGTTACTGGTACAGGTATGATGGGTTATGTGGAAATCCCTAAAATCAATGTCTCTCTTCCTATATATCATGGAACAGATGCTGAAATCTTACAGATTGCGATAGGACATATCCCAGGTACTTCATTACCAGTAGGTGGAGAGAGTACGCATTGTGTCATATCTGGACATAGAGGATTACCAAGTGCACAGCTTTTTACTGATATCGATCAGTTAAAAAAGGGTGATACCTTCATGCTTCAGGTATTAGATCAAACTCTTTATTATGAAGTTGATCAAATTAAAACCGTCCTTCCTACAGAAATTGAAGATCTGAAGATTGTAGAAGGACAGGACTACTGTACTCTTATGACATGCACGCCCTATGGTGTGAATACTCATAGACTGCTTGTAAGAGGACATCGTATCAATAAGACGAATCTAAGAATAAGAAGAGATTTGGTCAAAGCGAATCCAGTACTCATTGATGTATTCTGGGTAGTACTTGC
>NZ_DAWDDM010000284.1:0-2531 GCF_052354645.1 Catenibacterium sp. | reverse complement strand
TTCTGCCAGGGGCTTTGAGTTTCGGTTTTGCAGTGGACGCTCCAAGCGACGGTGGTCGAATGATAGTAATTGGGATGAGATTTGGTGCAATACCAGACTTTATCCCATTTTTTGTAAACAGGTTAGAGACATTGGTTGACAAATTGTTGAGTATGACAAATGAATGAGAAAATCGACATGAAAGAGGGCTGTTAATGGCTCTCTTTTCTTTTTGCGGCTGTGAAATGGCTAGATAATAACATTATATACATTGTATATTAAGTACAAATATTGTATTTCTGCATGATGGAACTTTATTACTATCTTGAGCGTTACAGCTCTTTTTTTCTTGCCCTTAAACCTTACTTTAGGGTTAAAATGAATGTATGGAGGATATGTATATGAAGAAATTAGGATTTGGTTTAATGCGTCTACCATTACTCGATCAAAATGATGCAGGCAGTATCGATATTGAAGAAACTAAAAGAATGGTGGATACATTTCTAGAAAAAGGATTTACTTATTTTGATACAGCCTGGATGTATTGTGCCTTTAAGAGTGAGGAAGCGACTAAGACAGCTTTAGTAGAAAGACATCCAAGAGATTCATTTACACTAGCTGATAAGCTTCATGCAGGTTTTATTGAAACAAAAGAAGATAGAGATAGAATCTTCAATGAACAGTTAAGAAAAACAGGTGCAGAATACTTTGATTATTATCTCTTACATGATGTGGGAACAGATCATTATAAGAAATATACAGAGTTAGACTGTTTCACATGGTTGAAAGATAAGAAAGAAAAAGGATTAGTAAAACATATTGGTTTCTCTTTCCATGACAATGCAGACTTATTAGAACGTGTCTTATCTGAACATCCAGAAGTAGAATTTGTACAGCTTCAGTTGAATTATCTAGATTGGGAAAGTGAAGGTGTACAGTCACGTAAATGTTATGAAACTGCAGTGAGACATCATGTTCCTGTATTTGTAATGGAACCAGTGAAGGGTGGTACACTTGCCAATGTACCTGATGAAGTAGAAGAGACATTCAAGTCTTATCATCCAGATATGTCTATTCCATCTTGGGCGATTCGTTTTGCAGCAAGTTTAGATAATGTCCAGGTTGTCTTATCTGGTATGAGTAATATGGAACAGCTATTAGATAATACAGGTTATATGGAAGACTTTAAGCCTTTAAATGAGGAAGAACAGACACTGATTAAGAAGGCTGTTGATATTATTAATAGTAGTATTGAAATTCTTTGTACTGGCTGTTCTTATTGTACAGAAGGTTGTCCAATGCATATTGCGATTCCTAAATACTTCTCACTCTATAATGCTGATAAACAGGAAGTAGCGACTAAATCATGGAGACCTCAGGGAGAATACTATACACGTTTAACACATACATTTGGTAAAGCAAGTGAATGTATTGGATGTGGGCAGTGTGAAGCTGCATGTCCACAGCATCTTCCAATTATTGAGAACTTGCAAAAAGTCGCAGAATACTTTGAAAAATAACTTTTTCTTAAACATCATGGTAAAATAGTATCATGATGTTTTTTTATGGGAGGAAATTATGAAGACACTCTATGTAACAGATCTAGATGGGACATTACTTGAACCTGATAAATCGATTAAACCAGAAAACTTAAAACTCATTAATCAGCTCATAGAAGAAGATGTAAATATCACCTATGCGACTGCACGTTCTCTTATTACCGCAAAACAGGTAATAGGTGATATAAACTTTAAGCTTCCTATAATTGTCCAGAATGGGACATTTATATTATCACCTAAAGGAGATATGATCCTAGGAAACTATTTAGGAGATTCTATACTAGACACTGTAAAGGATTATGATATCTCACCTATTGTATATTCTCAAATAGGAAAGAATAACTACTTCTCTTATATTAAGGATAAGATGAGTGCGGGAGTAAAAGCTTTTGTGGATGATCATTT
This sequence comes from Catenibacterium sp., assembly GCF_052354645.1. Classification (NCBI taxonomy): domain Bacteria; kingdom Bacillati; phylum Bacillota; class Erysipelotrichia; order Erysipelotrichales; family Coprobacillaceae; genus Catenibacterium; species Catenibacterium sp. Next base: position 588 of record NZ_DAWDDM010000284.1, on the reverse strand, counting down.
AGATGATCCTAGAAATCATCCTGTGAATACTTATAAAGATCTCTATGAGGGGGATATATTCTATTTATTATTGATAGATGATTATGATAAATTAAAGCCTCTCTATGATTTGTTTAAGGAAGACTATTATGCTGTCTTTGATCAAGAAATGTATTCACATGACTGGTGGTTAGAAGTGATGTCACCTGATGCTTCTAAAGCCAATGCGATTAAATACTTAAAACAGAAACTACAATGTGATGAAGTGGTTGTATTTGGGGATGGAAAGAATGATATAGAAATGTTTGAAGAAGCTGATTATAGCTGCGCTGTAGAAAATGCAGCTCCTGAACTCATCAAATGCGCGGATGAAGTCATTCATATAAGTGTGCCTCAGTATATAAATCAAAGAAAAAAATAAATTGTTTTTTTAAATTTTTTTTAAAGTTTAAAAAATGGCTTAAATATCGCAAAAAGTAAAGATATGCATTGTATTTTTTAAACTGTAAGCACCTTTGTAACATTGACTAATGTAAGCGTTTATGATAAAATTTTCACTAGATGAAAAGTTAGTCATCAAAGGTATTGTATAGGAGGAAATATAATATG
>NZ_DAWDDM010000283.1:0-2577 GCF_052354645.1 Catenibacterium sp. | reverse complement strand
ATATACAAGTGCGACTGGCAAAATAGCTACAGTCATAAGTGCGAATGCGAGGAATGTCCCACTTCCACAATAACCATAGAATACAGAGTCCCAATAGTTTACAAATGTAAAGATAGAACCTGTTGCAACGGTGTAAACGAAAATCAGCTTAAGACTTTTATTTAAGCCACCCTTGCTTTCTTTGTTGTCCATAAAACAACCTCCTCCATAATTGTAATTGGGAATAGCTGAGAAGCATGATTACTGCAAAAAAAAATGTTCTCTCAAAGAGATACCAGAAAATCATACATGATATGAGATAAGTCCCTTCACATAATCTCACAATCAACTATTCAATTGAAATGATATCACTCACATATTTAAATGTTAGCACTTACATTTCTTTTAGTCAAGTAAATGAATGAAATGAAATTTTAAAGTACTCTCTTTAATAAATACCACAGAAAAAGGAGGATTTTCATTATAATCCTCCTTATAATCTACAATACTAAATTACTTCACTTATCTGACTACTATTATTTAGCTATTAATATAAGCTGCTTTTATTCTGATATATTCCAATCAAAGTATCACCTTGAATCATCTTTAATATACGAATCATATCACTTGAAGATACACTGATACATCCAGCTGTTGCCCCACCTGTTGAACAATGTAGGAAAATAGCACTACCAGCACCAGGTGTACAAGCCGTATTGTAGTTAAGAGCAATCGCATATCTATACGCTGTTGGATAGCTGATCAAATGTTCAGCGCTGCTCCACTGTATACCCGTCTGACTCGCGTCTACGAGGATGATTTCATCGCGCAAAAAAACTGACCTTTTATGGTCAGTTTAGTCTCTTTTTCTACAAATAATATGGATTGGAGTTCCTTCAAATCCAAAACGATCTCTTAAGCAGTTTTCTAGATAACGCTTATATGAGAAATGCATGAACTTAGGATCATTTACAAATAATACAAATGTTGGTGGCTGTACAGCAACCTGGTTGGCATAATAAATCTTAAGTCTTCCACCTTCAAATGTAGTTGTAGGATTCATTGCCTGAGCATCTACAATAACATCATTTAATACACTTGTAGTCACACGTTTATGAGCATTCATGTATGCTTCTACAATTAAATCAAATAATGTATTAATACGCTGTTTCTTTAAAGCACTGACAAAGGCAATACGTGCATAGTCAAGATACTTGAACTGTTCTCTTAAAGTCTTTTCCATCTTAGCCATTGTCTTTTCATCTTTAGTGACAGCATCCCACTTATTAACAACTAAAACAACAGATTTACCTAATTCATGTGCATAACCAGCTACATGCTTATCCTGTTCAATAATACCTCTTTCACCATCGACAACACAAAGAATAACATCACTCTGTTCTACAGCCTTTAAAGCACGTAGTACTGAATATTTTTCAATATTCTCATAAACTTTACCCTTTTTACGCATGCCTGCTGTATCGATGATTCTATACTTATAACCATCTTTTTCAAATGCTGTATCAATGGCATCTCTTGTTGTTCCTTCAATATTAGAAACAATAACACGGTCTTCACCTAGGATTGCATTAGTCAAAGAAGATTTACCTACATTTGGTCTACCAATAATAGACACCTTGATTTCATCTTCTTCAAATTCATCTTCTTCATCTGGAAGTACTCTAATGACTTCATCAAGAAGATCCCCTACACCAATACCATGAGCACTAGATACAGGAATTGGTTCACCAATACCTAAGCTATAGAAATCATAAATATTGTCTCTAAACGCGACATCATCAATCTTATTCACAGCTAAAAGTACAGGTTTACCCGACTTCTGAAGCATTCTTGCAACAAAGTTATCTTCACTTGTTAAACCTTCACGTCCATTAACTACAAAGATAATAACATCAGCTTCTTCAATCGCAATCTCAGCCTGAGTCTTGATCTGTTCTCTAAAATCAGCATTCTTTAATTCAATACCACCGGTATCAATAATTCTAAATTCTTTTGTAAGCCAGCTTGCTTTCGCATAAATACGGTCTCTTGTAACACCTGGTACGTCTTCTACAATAGAAACACGTTCACCAATAATACGGTTAAATAATGTAGACTTCCCTACATTTGCACGACCTACAATCGCAACAATACCTTTTTTCATATTTCGCCTCCTTATTGAGTCTTTTCTTCAACTAAATTCATAATATGAGCAACAACTTCGTCAATAGTCATATCTGAAGTATCAATTTCAATCGCATCATCTGCTTTCTTCAATGGAGAAATCTCACGTGTCATATCTGCTTCATCACGCGCAGCCACTTCCTTCTTGATTTCATCAAGATCAGAATTCAATCCACGACTTAAGTTTTCATTATGACGACGTAAAGCACGACATTCAATAGATGCTACCTGGTAAATTTTTAATTCTGCATTTGGTAATACGACAGTTCCAATATCTCTACCATCAAGAATAACGCCACCTTCTTTGGCCATTTCTCTTTGTTGTGCTACTAAATATCTACTAACCTAAGAATAAGCAGAAACATTACATCCACATGCACAAATTTAATTGACAAGAATATCAGCAGTTACAAA
>NZ_DAWDDM010000282.1:0-2593 GCF_052354645.1 Catenibacterium sp. | reverse complement strand
TTTTCATTTCACCACTATTCCTTCAATTTTATCAATTATCATCAGAATCTTATTATATGGTCATTTTTTTGGTTATTATTCATAACCTATTTAACACAATTGCCTTCCCGTTCTCTGGACCACTTTCAAATGGATTACGTGCGACAGGAGATGTCAAATATACAATGATTGTATCAATCTTGAGTACAGTCGTCGTAAGAGGGATACTCTCTATTATATTTGGTATTACATTGAATCTAGGGGTGATTGGTATTGCCTTGGCAATGTGTGCTGACTGGTCAATGCGTGCTATTGTATTCCATTTACGTTATAAATCAGATAAGTGGACACAATTTAGTGTTATTGAATAAAGAGACATTTTGTCTCTTTTTTGTGTATAATGAACTAGAGGTGGTTATATATGCAGAAAATAATGATTGTAGAAGATGATGAAATTATTGCTTCTTCTATAAAAAAACATCTAGAAAAGTGGAATTATGATGTGTTTGTAGTCAATGATTTTGAAAATGTCTTAGAAGACTTTAGAAACTATGAACCATTACTTATCTTATTAGATATCTCACTGCCTTACTATAATGGTTATTATTGGTGTCAGGAAATAAGAAAAGAATCAGAAGTACCTATTATCTTTATTTCTTCTACAAGTGAGAATATGAATATCGTTATGGCAATGAATATGGGTGCAGATGATTTTATTAATAAGCCTTTCGACTTGACGGTACTTACTGCTAAGTTACAGGCAATACTTAGACGTACCTATTCATTTAATAAAACACAGAATGTCTTAAACTATCAATCACTCACTTTAGATTTATTAAAGGGTGTTATCAGTTATCATGAGGACTCTATAGAACTCACTAAGACAGAACTTAAGATCATGCAGATACTATTTGAACATGCAGGACAGATTGTATCAAGAGATACAATCATGGAAGCCCTCTGGCAAAGTGAAGCTTTTGTAGATGATAATACATTAAGTGTCAATATTAATCGCTTAAGAAAGAAATTAGATGCTTTTTCTTTACCACAGCTTATTCATACAAAGAAAGGGATAGGGTATCAGTTATATTATGAAGACATACATTAAAGACCATTATCGTTATTATCTTGTTTATCTGGTGATGATCTTCTTGTTTGATCTGATCCTCTTATTATGTGATGTTTCTATTTCATTACTTTATTATCCTACCTGTCTATGTTTCTTCTTTGTGATTGTTTATTTTGGCTATGACTATTATAAATATAATAAGAAGCTAAAAGCACTTCATTATGCCTTACATCTTGATCATATCTACTTAGAAAATATACCTGCACCAGAAAATGATTTAGAAGAGTCTTATTATTCTCTTATAGAAAAGATTATCCAGGCTAATAGTGTCCTTAATAATCAGAAGGATACAAGCTATCATGAATTATCAGATTATATGACACTCTGGGTTCATCAGATTAAGACACCGATTGCAGGACTTCGACTACTCATACAATCAGGTGATTTATCTCCGAGACTACTTTCTATGCAGGTATTACGTATTGAACAGTATGTAGATATGATGATGTACTATGTCAAGATGGGACATATGAACCAGGACTTGAAGATTGAACATTATAAAATAGGGGATATTGTGAATGAAGTAGTCAAAAAACAATCCTTATTCTTTATTCATAAGAAAATTTCTCTTCAACTAGAAGAACTAGATGAAGAAATAGTTACGGATGAGAAGTGGACTTCTTTTATTATTGAACAGATTTTATCCAATGCCTTGAAGTATACTAAAGAAGGTTCTATTCATATTTATATGAAGGATTATACATTATATATAGAAGATACAGGAATAGGAATTAAGAAAGAGGATTTACCTCGTGTCTTTGAAAAAGGCTTTACCGGTACAAATGGACGTATTGATAAGAAAGCCAGTGGATTAGGCTTATATCTTGTTAAGAATATATGTGATACTCTAGGTTATCCTATTCATATAGAATCTATAATCAATCAAGGCACTACTGTTTCCATTTGTTTTGAGAAAAAACCTCTTATCGTAGAGTAACTTACAAAATTGTAAGATTAGAGACTTATTCTGTAAGGTGAATCAATGGCAGATATGTTTCAAAATAATTAAACTATAGTTGTAACGAAGGAGGAAAACATATATGTCATTATTAGAAGTTAAAAACTTAAAAAAAGTCTATACAACACGTTTTTCATCTCAGCAGGTCACTGCTTTGTCTAATGTCTCTTTTTCAGTAGAAGAAGGAGAATATGTAGCTATCATGGGTGAATCAGGAAGTGGTAAGACAACACTTTTAAATATCTTAGCATCTCTAGATACACCAACAAGTGGCGAAGTACTACTTAATGGAGAAGATATTACTAAAATCAGTGAAAAGCATATTTCACAGTTTAGAAGAAAGAATCTTGGATTTGTATTTCAGGATTTCAACTTATTAGATACATTCTCTTTACGTGATAATATCTTTTTACCTCTAGTTTTGTCTAAAGAAAACTATGATGTGATGGAAACTAAATTGAATCATTTAGCACCACAGCTAGGTATTGAATCACTACTGGATAAATATCCTTATGAAGTATCAGGAG
>NZ_DAWDDM010000281.1:0-2593 GCF_052354645.1 Catenibacterium sp. | reverse complement strand
TACATATGATAATGGTCAACTGCCTTATCACCAGTAGTAGCTTTGAATGTCTTACCTGGGATTCTTACAAACTTATCCCATACTGAAGGCTTTTTGCCATCTTCAGCCCAGGCACCTTCTACCTGATAAGCAGCTGAAGCACTTCCCCATAAGAAATCCTTTGGGAAGCCTGTTGATTCTTTAAAATACATTTTAATCCTCCTATCATCCATTTCTATTTAAAAACTCTATAAGAAGATCCTTATAAGGATGCTTTTCATCAAGAGCATAAAATGGCTCATCTTTTAATGGCATTAATTCTTTAACACATAATGCATTATTGTATAAATCAAATACATCATTAAAATCTACCTTATTGTTGTTTTTGTTTTGGATAAATAATGTCGGAATAGTATTCCTTCTTATATATCTCATGACATCTAGATCATCTAGAGGTACATTTAATTCTTTTCTTAATACAATCGAAAGTAAAGGACGTGTGATAGATTCTGGATATCCATCATTCTTCATTAAATATGCAAAGTAATCACGCACATTCTTAAATGTACTTTCTACAATTAAGCTTGTTGCATTCTTTAATAAACCTGCACTACCTGCACAAAGTAGTGCGACAGCACCTGTTTCTTTACCATAGAAGAAGACTGGATGATCTTCGCCATACTTTTGAATAATGAAACGATTCCAATAGTTAATATCCATAACATCTTGGAAACCAACACCTCTTGTCACACCATCAGATGATCCATTACCATAACAATCAATCATCAAGATATTAGTATGAGGGCAAATTGACTGAAAATAGATTGCTTCATTTTCTAGAGAAGATGCATCTTTAGTAAAACCGTGAACCATGATTAATGTATTGTCTGCATGATCCACTTCAAGTAGATGACCAGTTAAAATCGCATCATTCATATTCTTAATACGTACTGTCTGAGGCTTTAAAGTCTCAAATAAGGTACGTTTAATATGTGTACGATATAAGCGTTCATCTACAAACTGACTTGTTTTCTGATATAACCCTGCACCAGCAAGGACAGCTGTTCCAAAGACTGCTGTGACTATATTTCTCTTTTTCATTTATACCAATCTCCAAAATTATCTAATAATAATCTATTGATATTTAATACCTGTTCAAATGAGCTGAGCTTATACTTATCATTATTCATTCTACCTGCAAAGAAACGAATAGCGGCAACGAGTTCATTACGAACTGATGTACGCATTTCTGTTGGAAATGAACTAATTGGGAAGCAAGTGAATATAAATGTATTGTAATCATTGCTGAATAAATCAAGCAATACATCATAACCTTCATTTTTTAATAATGTATTACCTAATGCAAGATCTAGATCATGATTTGCATAAACAAGAATCGAATCCACAATTGTTCTAAATACCTGTTTGATTACTTCTCTAAAAGGTTCTTTCTTATTTAAATAAGAATAAAATAAATAAGAATAAACAAGATTACACTGATTTAAATTATTAGCTTCCTTATCGTATAAGATAAAGTGCTTTTTCAAATTGTCTGATAAAGCCTTTAAAACAACCTCATTATAATTAAATAATGAACCAAGATTGCTCATAATACAAAATGCGAATAAAGTATGCTGACATAGTAGATGCATAAGATGGAACAAATAGCTTGCTGCATGCTTATAGAATAAATCTAGATGGTCAATAATTTCCTGAATCAATTCTCTTACATAATATAAATGATATTGATATTCCGTATCACGATATTTAGAATTTGGTCCATCCCAGTCATATTCATAAAGTATGTTACGTAATAATAAGATCAATGAAGAAATATAAACATCATATTTTTGTGTCTTGATTAAATCATGCATAACTGGAAGATAGATTTCATAGAAAGAATCGACTGTCTTTTTATTAATCCCCTGATGATACTTCATGTACTCCAAGATCTCAATATAATCAATCGGTGCCATGTTTGTATCAATAAGATGATGTTCCTTCACAATCTTTGGAATCAAAGAATAATGAAGGACATGTGTAAACTTCTCTTTATAAAAAATATGTACCAGTGCATCTTTAATAATAAACTGCTTTTCCTGGTCATTTAAATTTTCTGAGAATTCTGCTTCAACCTTATCACCATATGATAATTCAACATAAATATCGATATTTCTGAAGTTTTCATCAAGCATATAATAATGAAACTTCATCGCAGTATCACTAATACGATAGCTACATCTATAACGATATTTACCTAGATAATGACTTTTATGTTCATCCAGGTACTGTTGGATAACGTCTTCTATTTTACCCATACAATCCCTCCTTAAAAATCATTTTCATGAGCCATCTTAAAACGTGCAATTGATCCGCTCTTAATAAAACGTTCCGCAAAGAAACGAATGTTATCTAAATGAAAGTCTCCTCCCATTGTAAGAGAAGTATCCATGATTTCTTTTGTAAGAGCATAAAGAGCTTCTTCAGTTAATCCATAATCATCTGGATTAATGATTTCTCTCACCGCTTCTACACATTCTTCAAGATGTGCTGTTTTATCTATATCTGTAATATGTTCCATTTTTATCACCACCTTTATTATACAGCCTTTAAT
>NZ_DAWDDM010000280.1:0-2605 GCF_052354645.1 Catenibacterium sp. | reverse complement strand
CCGTATGACATTCTATTATCACTTTACTGATATGCATCATCTTCTTTCATGGATTATCTTAGATAAAATACATCAATTACTATTAGATACAAATATCTACCCTGAAAGATTTATCCGTCTTCTCTTAAGATGAAAGAAAGTCCTGAGTTATTGTCTAATAAAATGAATGAAATTATGGATGGTTGTATTCATCGAGCACTTAAAAGATTTGAAATTCATCAAAACTAATAGTTTGATTAAAATTTTTACACTTGATTGGTCATGATAAGATATTTATCATGGCTTTTTGTTTGTCTAAATAAAAATTTTAACACTTGATTTATACTAGAGTCATATCAAGGAGGTATGAATTATGTATTATTCATCAGGAACTTATGAAGCATTTGCACACCCAGAAAAACCAGAGGGTGTTGAAAAGAAATCAGCTTATATTATTGGAACAGGTTTAGCAGGTTTAACTGCTGCCTTCTATCTAGTAAGAGATGGGCAGATGCCTGGCAATCATATTCATTTATTAGAAAAGCTTGAACTTGCAGGAGGAAGCTGTGATGGTTATAAAGATGTTCATAAAGGCTTCTATATGCGTGGAGGACGTGAAATGGATAACCACTTTGAAATCATGTGGGATGTATTCCGTGATGTACCTTCTATTGAAACACCTAACGTATCTGTATTAGATGAATATTATTGGCTTAATAAGCATGACCCTAACTACTCTTTATGTCGTGCAACAGTCAATAAGGGTGAAGATGCACATACTGATAAACTATTTAAACTAGATAAAGATAGTGCCATGGCATTGTCTCAGCTCTTTATTACACCTGAAGAAAATCTTGAAGATAAGAAGATTTCAGATGTATTACCTGAATCATTCTGGGAAACTAATTTCTGGTTATATTGGCAGACTATGTTTGCCTTCCAAAAATGGTCTAGCGCATTAGAAATGAAGCGTTATTTATGCCGTTATGTACACCATATTGATGGTTTACCAGACTTTAGTGCTTTAAGGTTTACTAAGTATAATCAGTATGAAAGTATGATTTTACCTTTAATTGAATATTTAAAGAAACATGATGTAGATGTTCAGTTTGGTATGGATGTTAAAAATGTGGTTATTGAAGAAGTAGATGGCAAGAAGACGGCTAAGGAACTTATTTATGTAAAAGATAATAAAGAACAGTCTATTCCTTTAACTGCAGATGATTTAGTCTTTATTACTAATGGATGTTGTACTGATACATCATGTTACGGTGATCAGACACATGCACCTGATTTATCTGGTATTGTGAATGGTCAAGGTGAATCATGGGATTTATGGAAGAATATTGCGAAACAAGCAAAACATGACGAATATGGACATCCTGATGTATTCTGCAGTGATACAGAAGCGACTAACTGGATGAGTGCCACTGTAGAAACATCTAATAAAGATATTATTCAGCATATTATGAATATTTGTAAACGTGATCCTCGTGCTGGTAAAGTAACTACTGGTGGTATTGTGACTGTTAAGGATAGTGAAAATAATTGGTTCTTATCATGGACTATTAATCGTCAGCCACAGTTTAGATCTCAGAATAAAGATACAGTACTTATATGGCTTTATGCTCTTCATACTGATACAGAAGGTAACTATATCAAAAAAGCTATGAGAGATTGTACAGGTGAAGAAATCTGTCAGGAATGGCTTTACCATATTGGTATGGATGAAAGCAAGATCAAAGACTATTCAGAAAATGCATGTAATACAACAACATGCTTTATGCCTTATATCAATGCCTTCTTCCAGCCTAGAAAGAATGTAGACCGTCCTAAAGTTGTACCAGAAGGTGCAGTGAACTTCGCATTTATTGGACAGTTTGCAGAAACACCAAGAGATACTATCTTTACTACTGAGTATTCTATGCGTACAGGTATGGAAAGTGTTTATACATTACTGAATGTAGATCGTGGTGTACCTGAAGTATGGGGTTCTCAATATGATATCAGAGAATTATTACGAGCAGCTTATTATGCAGTAGATAAGAAGAAGATTAATGAGTTACCATTAAACTTCAAGGAAAAGATGCTTTTAAAGACTGTATTAAAGAATGTAAAAGGTACAGATCTAGAACTCTTATTGAGAGATACAGGATTAATAGAATAACGAGCAAGCTGGTTATCCAGCTTGTTTTTTTCTACAAAAAGAAAACAGTCAATCGGAAAATGAAAGACTGTTTACTGTTTTTTATGTGTTCAACTGATAATCCTTACGAATATTGTCGAAAGCTGTTTTTGCGTTTTTTGTACGTCCAGCCTGTACATCAGCATATCCTTTTTCTAATTCTTCATTCAACTCTTCTTCTGATAATACACTCATATCAACTATTCTCTTAGAAGACTTTACTTTAGATTCAATTCTTGCATTTAGATGAGTGGACATTGCAGTAATATAAAACACACCCCTTTTGATATTTTCATCACTTATATTATATACATTCAATCGCAAATATATACAAAAAAGACGTTTCGCATTGAAACGTCCTTCTTGTATACAATTATGTTTTAAGGGGAGAGTTAAAAACAATTTTCTTTTGCTCTTGTGTATTAAGATATTTTTTAAGGG
>NZ_DAWDDM010000279.1:0-2606 GCF_052354645.1 Catenibacterium sp. | reverse complement strand
ATTACAAGCTACACTTGGCAATCAGAACCTCACGGGCTTGCCCGTGGGAGTAGTCAGTTTACTTTTGTGATTAGATTGCAGATACTCATGAAGCCTGCAATCGAGGGAGGTGCCGAGGCGCCTCTTTTTTTACGTCAAAAAAGCCTGAGTTAATTCTCAGACTTGTGTGTAAATGTAATAATAAGACCTGCTACAATTGTACCAGCTAGAAGTGCTATGACATACTTAAATGGATTAGTCATGAGATAGATAACCCAGATACCACCATGAGGTACCTTTATACCACATTTATAGTATGCAGATAATGCGCCTGTAATGAATGAACCTAAGATACATGCAGGTAGGATGTGCTTTTGATCCTTCTTCATAAAAGGAATGGCCCCTTCTGATACAAATGATAAGCCCATAATAATATTCTTTAAAGTAGTACCTCTTTCTTCTTTAGTCCATCTTTCCTTAAATATAAGTGTAGAGAAACCAATTGCTAGAGGTGGAATCATACCAGCACCCATAACTGCTGCCATGATCACATCTGAATTAGAAGCTTCAGTAAAGACTAAAGCATTCGCAAATAGATAAGCAAACTTATTAATAGGTCCACCCATATCAATAGACATCATCGCACTAAGTGATGCACCAATAATAACGACTGAAATAAGTGGTAAATCATAGAGACGATTGATAATGAATGCGTGACCCTTAACTAAATATGTATTAAGTACTGTCATTGCTATACCAGATGCAAGTACTCCTAATACTGGATAAAGTAAAACTGGTTTAATACCATCAAACATATCAGGAACATTTTTAAACAATCTTTTTACTGCAAGTACTAAGTATCCAGCAAGAAAACCTCCTACTATAGCTCCTAAGAAGCCTGATGAGTTTGCTAGAGCGTCATATGGGTTATAGGTCCATTTCAGTGAATAGCCACTATAGGCAATATAACCACATACAAGTCCTGGTCCTAAGGCTGGACGATCCGCAATACTCATCGCAATATAGCCTGAAAATACAGGCAAGACAAATAAATGAAGGATATTTCCAAGTACATTCAATATATCAAAGTATTGTGTATTATTAAATGTAAAACTATATGTAAGTACACTAATAAATCCTGCTGCCACTAGAATAGGTAAAGCATGAGAGAAACCATTCATTAAATGCTTATAAGGAATATGCCATCCTCTTTCCTGATTATTTTCTACTTTTATTTTTTCACCCTTATAGACTGGCACTTGTTGATCTAAGATAATCTGAATAAGCTTTTCTGGTTCATCAATTCCTCTTGCCACAGGGCAGCTATAGAGTGGCAAGCCATTAAAACGATTTAAAGAAATATTCTTATCAGCCGCAATAATAACACCCTTTGCGTTTTCTATATCTTCTTGAGTCAATTCATTCTTAACCCCTATTGAACCCTGTGTTTCTACTTTAATAGATACACCCATTTCTTTAGCTTTCTTTTCTAATGCTTCTGCAGCCATATAAGTATGTGCAATACCTGTAGGACAGGCAGTGACCGCTAAGACTTCTGGATGTTCTACTGTTTCTGCTTCATGTTTCTCACTTTGTGCTAAATCAATAATAGATAAGAATTCTTCAGGACTACCTGCATTCTTTAAATCTTCACAGAAGTCATGATCCATTAATAATGTAGATAATTCACTTAATACCTGTAAATGTACATTATCACCATCATCCGGTGCTGCAATCAAGAAAATAAGAGTTGTAGGTAAACCATCCATAGACTCATAATCTACACCCTCAGGTAAAGTCATTGCCGCAATACCTGCTTGAGTAATCGCATTTGTTCTTGCATGAGGAATCGCAACACCATCTACCATCCCTGTAGTAGAAAGATTTTCTCTTTTTATAACTGCTTCTTTATATACTTCTTTATCAGAGACATTGCCCTGTCTATACATTAAAGATACCATTTGTTCAATTGCATCCATCTTGCTAGAGGCATGTCCATGAATCTTGATGGCTTCTTTACTCATCAAATCTGTTATTTTCATATTATTCTCCTAGTTATGATATACATGCATTCTAGCATAATTTTGTGTATATAAGTACAGTAATATTATGTTTAGAAGAAATTATTTTTCTTATTATTTAACAGTTACAAGTAAAAGAACTATAATGAAAGAAGAAAGAAGGTGTTACTATGTATGCAGTCATTTATGGTGATATGGAAAACGGAGAAAATATTGAAGTAGAAGGATTATTTCAAACTCACGTTGAAGCAGTGAAGGCATTGTACGAGAGTGCATCTCAAACATTTGATTCATTGAATATTGACATTGAATCATGTGAGGAAGATAAGTATGACTGGAGTCCTCGTGGCGAGATACACAAGGAAAGTGCCTGGGCTAATAGTGGTGGTAAAGATGGATATGCTTTGTTTTGGAATGTGATAGAGATAGATGATAGAGCTTTTCAAAACAAATAAATGTAAAATATGACATACAAAGCGAAAAGTTTCAACTCCAAAAGAGTTGATGCTTTTTTATTGCCTTGAAATAAGGTAAAATTGAATTAAAGGCGGAGCACACTATGAAAAAAGAAGCGAAGAAAAGCCTTTATGAAAGTACTTTGGAGCG
>NZ_DAWDDM010000278.1:0-2606 GCF_052354645.1 Catenibacterium sp. | reverse complement strand
TCCAGATATGCACTTCTCATGTCCATATTAAAGGAACCGATTACAGACAGATCATGCTTTTTCATTGTATATCACCTGATTCCTTTTCATTTCATACTTATACAATACAAAGTCAATCTCAATTTAACCTCAACAAAATTTATTTTTCATAAAAAAATATGACAGGCTTCTTTTTAAAGAAACAGTCATATTTTTATTCTAATATATGAAGGAGCTTTTCTTACTCCGTTGTATTAATCACTATTTTATTTCTTCCATAAGCTGTCGGATTTTTCTCAATGTACACCGTGTAACTGCCAGGTCATCTTCTTGTATATTCGATATGATTTTTTCATAAGCTTCTATCATTTTTTCTTTCTGACAATTACTTAATTCAATTGCCTTGTTCGTCAAAACAAGGTACGTTCTTTCTTTTTTCTCATCTAATTTCCAGATAATATATCCTTTATTTTCAAGACTTTTTACCATCTTAGATGTTTCTGGAATCGATAATTTCATGTATTCTGCCACTTCTGAAAGATATACTCCTTCATGACAGTCTGATTTTTCAACACATTCCTTTATACTATAAAGGAACAAATAATCTGATCTTTCGACAAATTCAAAAATGCTTTCAACATTGATGCTCTTTAAAAAAAACTCCTCTGCACTGGTTCCTGCTCCCATATTATCGTTCCTCTCTTTCTATATATTCTTTTTTGCTGACTAGACTCTTATATGCCGGGCGAATGATCTTATCTGTAGTTATCAATTCTTCCAGGCGATGTGCACTCCAACCAGCAATTCTTGCTATCGCAAATAATGGCGTGTACAATTCTCTTGGAATATTCAACATATCATACACAAAACCACTATAGAAATCTATATTAGGACTTACTCCTTTGAATATCTGACGCTGCTTTGCAATCAACTTAGGTGCAATCTTCTCAATATTGTTATAAAGGGTCATATCTTTCTCACGTCCTTTATCCCTTGCGAGTTGTTCTACAAAGCCTTTGAACACCATTTCTCTCGGATCGGAAATAGAATATACAGCATGTCCCATTCCATAAATAAGTCCTTTCTGATCAAACGCCTCTTTCTTCAAAATCTTACTCAGATATGATGCAATTTCCTCTTCGTCTTCATAATCTTTCACATGACTTTTAATATCATCCATCATATTCATTACCATCAGATTTGCACCGCCATGTTTTTTTCCTTTTAAGGATGACATTGCTGCTGAAATAACAGAATAAGTATCTGAACCTGAAGATGTTACTACCCGTGTAGTGAATGTAGAATTGTTACCACCACCATGTTCCATATGTAACAATAATGCTATATCCAGTACTCTTGCTTCCAGTTCTGTGAATTTTGTATCTGGTCTTAATAGGCGCAGGAAATTTTCAGCAATAGATAAATCTTTTTCAGGTCTATGAATATACATACTTTCGTTTTTTTCATAATGACAATAAGCATGGTATGCATATACTGCTAACATAGGAAATACTGCGATCAACTGCATACTCTGCCTTAGCACATTCGGAATTTCAAGACTTTCTTTCTCCTTATCGTAAGAGCCCAATGTAAGAATACTTCGAGTCATAGAACCCATAATATCTGATGTAGGTGCTTTCATAATGACATCTCTGGTAAAGTTAGTCGGTAGTTCCATACAATCAGATAGTCTTCCCTGAAATTCCATTAACTGTGTATCAGTTGGCAATTCTCCGAATAAAAGAAGATATGCTCCTTCTTCAAAGACAAACCTTTTTCCTTTACTTCCTGTTACTAAATCTTTTATATTATAACCACGATAAGATAACTCGCCATCACATGGACTCTTTACTCCATCACGATATTCAAAAGCTTTTATATCAGAAATATTTGTAAGCCCCGTCAACACACCTTGGCCTTTTTCATCTCGTAAGCCTCTTTTTACACCATACTCTGAATATAGATTCTTACTAATGCTATCATTTTGTTCACAAAAAATTGCTTGCTGTTTCATATAATTTTCCAAATTGCTCATTTGAATCGCTCCTTTCATTCTGTTACGAACTTACATACTATACTCAGATATTCTTGTTTCCAGAGCATTCAGCATTGTCTGTTCTTATTCTTATTCATTAGCAATACAATACAATGGAAAACTCAATTTAACCTCAACAAGGTTTGTTTTTTCATCCATGCAAAATCTTCTTTGTACAACAGACTGTTAGATATAGCAAAAACGGCCTTTCAAAAACAGTTAACTTCTAAATCAACTGTTTTTTGAAAGGTCGTTTCATCAGATTCTTATAGCAATCCAGCAAATAATCTCATAAATAATTGTCCCAGTCGCAAATATGCACTTCGTCCGGTTTGATATTGGTCTGTCACATCACGACATTCTCCCATCGTTCTTATCAGATCATTTTTTATTTCCACAACTGCCTGACAATCTGCCATAAAACAGCCGTTTTCAAAATGGTGATATAAACTTCGATAATCCAGATTAATTGTTCCACAAGTTGCCATACAGTCATCTGCCACACTCATTTTTGCATGACAGAAACCAGGAGTCCACTCATAAACACGAACACCATGTTTAACTAATCCATGATAAAAAGAACGAGTTATAT
>NZ_DAWDDM010000277.1:0-2607 GCF_052354645.1 Catenibacterium sp. | reverse complement strand
CATTAGAGCAACTAGAGACGGAGGTAGTTGGAAGGAATGGCCAGAATCTTTGAGGTTAGCCTGTCATAAGTCACAATCAGGTAAAAGTTTTGGAAGTGTTTATGGCAGAATGAAATGGAGTGAGCCTAGCCCGACAATGACTACACAGTGTACAGGCTATGGTAATGGTCGATTTGGTCATCCAGACCAAGATAGAGCCATTTCTGCGAGAGAGGCAGCACTGCTTCAAACTTTTCCTATGTCATATAAGTTTTTTGAGGACGAAGAGCATGTTTCTTTAGTGAAAGCTTCACGGTATATAGGTAATGCCGTTCCACCTGTTTTAGGTGAAGTTGTTGCAGAAAGTATTCTGGAGCATTTGAGAAACTATTACAATTAAAAAGTAATATTAGGATATTGAGCCTATTATAAAATTTCAATCTATGATTTATCAAAATAAAGATAAAAGTATATTACCTGATGCGATTCAAGTTCGTACTTTGTTGAATAAAATGCAAGATCAGACACCTGTCAAACATTTGATGCCGACAGAACGTGTCGTGGATGGTGATAACAAATACTTTCTTACCCATTTGGCAAATGGCAGATTCATTATTAAGCCTAATATAACACAACAAGGAGTGCTGTATTATGGAAATAGTAATGGAGAAGAGTATAAAGAGCATTTTAAAACAAAATATTATCCGTCAGGCAATAATGTAAAAAAGCTTCATGATGAGTTGATGTACCATAATGTACTTTTAGAGCAATTTGTTTTATTGGTGAAGACTTTTCCGCTTTTTAAATTATTAGACGAAGGTATTTTCATACCAGAATTAGATATTAATTTCTCACTTGGTAATCCCTATACGCTAGCTGCTGCTTATGGCTTACCTTCGCCATTCATCAATTTGACAGCTTCTAAAGATGTGGCGATGTTTTATGCTACAAATGAATATGATGCAGATACAGGTGTTTACAAACCTGCAAAAGAAGGTACTCTCGGTATTGTATATTTATATCGGATAACAACACCTTTGGGGCAAACCTCAGAGCTATCAACATTAGGAGTGCAGATATTTCCCCGAACTTTTAATACGAAACAATTTTCATATGTATTAGGACCCGGGGAAGAATTTAATGATAAAAGTAATGTCTTCGGTCTTACGTTTATTCAAAATAATGAGGCTTCTAAGTATTATTTGGATATGTTTGACGGCGGTAAGAAATTGCTGCCAACAAATGATTTCCTTACTTTAAAATGGAACTCAATTAAAGATGATATATATCAAGCGGCAGTAGATATTAACTTGAAAAAAAATCCAGATGATAAACGCGATGATAATATTGAAGCTTTGAAAAAGAAAATAGGACGTAATATAACAGAAGGATTTCCTATTTTCACAAAAGCAGATTTGGCTCACACGGATCTTGAGAGTATATGGAATTCTTTTTTAGAAAAAATATATCCCCTAAATGAGTCAGATGTGAAGATTGTTGAATATTTAAAGCAACTTCCTTCAATAGAAGAATATGCTTGTTATTTTAATATAGATAGTTATTATGAGAAGAGATAAATCGTCATTTATATATCTTGCATTCACTGTCTTTGCTCTAATTTTTGCTTGCTATTATATTTATTTGGCAGAGATTGATAAAATTATTCTGTATTCCAACGGCTTAGCAAAGGGTAATTTATCAGCTGCAGGAAGTTTGGGAGATACTGCAGGCTTAATTAATGCATTGTTCTCTGGTTTGGAATTTGGTGGTGTAATCCTAACTATAATTTGGCAAATTAGAAATGATAAGAGAGGTCGGGCTAGTAGTTTAAAAGTCCAATTTGAAAATACTTTTTTCAATATGACTCAAACTTTTGAGCATTTGATAGAGGGATTAAGCATAGAGCATAAAGTCGTTGGTCATTCTGTAAATAAGGATGATTTTCTAGCTAATGCTTACGCACAAGTAACATCACAAATAGGCAACAATAACACTGAATCGAATGAGATAAAAGGAAGAGCCTTGTTTAAGTATCTCTATCAAGAACGGAAAATTGATGGAAAGCAATTGGTCGAAAGTATTAAAGAGACAGGAATCAAAGCATTTGAAAATGTGATGGATGGTATCTTAGACCATTATTTCCGTTATTTCTATCGAATCTTGAAGTTTATTGACGATACGGAGTTAATAGATAATCAACAGAAATACTATTATGCTTCTATTTTTAGGGCGCAACTTTCAAAATATGAACTTCTTATGCTTTATTTCAATGGACTATCTAAGTTTGGAAGGGAAAAGTTAAAACCATTGATGGAAAAATATTGCATTCTTAAAAACTTAGATAAAGCCGATTTGCCATTTCCAGCAAAAGACATGGATGAAAAAGAGCGCAATTTGATTTTAAATGGTTATGAGCAATCCGCAAGTATTCATCATTTAATATACGAAGGAAACTATGTTTCAATAATAATCAATTCGATTTGCTACTCTATCGTTCTGATAATATTACTAGCTTTGTCTGCATCATGTTTAGACAATTTTATATTCAAGGATATTTTGTCTTTACCTATTTTAAATGACAATTCTGGAAAAATTGTTTGTTTGATATTGACTTTTATGATTTTGTAT
>NZ_DAWDDM010000276.1:0-2610 GCF_052354645.1 Catenibacterium sp. | reverse complement strand
TAAACGGATGCATAAGCATCCTAGAAGCCTTGACTTCAAATACGGAGTATTAAGTCGAGGTAGTTCACGCAAAAGACAATAACTGTTAGGAAATAGAGTATGTTAAAATATTAATTTTATGCTATAATGTGTTATACAGACAAAATGAAAGGGGTTACTTTATGGAAAAGACACTCGAATATGCAGAAATTAAAAACTATACAGGTAAAGCACATTATAATTTATGTCCTGCTAAATTAGTAGAATACGCTTTAAAGCGTAAAGAAGGATTATTAACTGACCAGGGTGCGTTAGTTGTAAAAACAGGAAAATATACTGGTCGTTCACCACATGATAAATTTATTGTAGATACACCAGAGGTACATGAACAGATTGCCTGGGGTGATGTCAATGTAGCCATGAGTGTTGAACACTACAATGCATTAAAAGAAAAAGTACTTGAATATATGAGTGACAAGGAATTATTCGTCTTTAAAGGCTTTGCTGGAGCTGATAAGAAATATCGTCGTAAATTCACTGTCATCAATGAACTCGCATGTCAGAACCTATTTATCCATCAATTATTGATTAGGCCTACAAAAGAAGAATTAGATAATTTTGGTTTAACAGATTATACAATTCTCGTTGCACCAGGATTCCATTGTGTTTCTGAAGTGGATCATACTAACTCAGAAGCAGCTATCATCATTAACTTTACAGAACATACAGTTATTATTGTAGGTTCACAATATTCAGGAGAAATTAAGAAATCAGTATTCACAATCATGAACTATTGCATGCCTTTACAAGAAAATATTCTTCCTATGCATTGTTCAGCAAACATGGATCCAGATACTGGAGAAACAGCTATCTTCTTTGGATTATCTGGTACAGGTAAAACAACACTTTCTACAGACCCTAATAGAATGTTGATTGGTGATGATGAACATGGATGGAGTGAAGAAGGAATCTTCAACTTTGAAGGTGGATGTTATGCAAAGACAATTAACTTATCTCCTACAGGAGAACCTGATATCTATCGTGCCATCCGTTTTGGTTCAGAACTAGAAAATGTAGTTGTAGATGCAAAGACTAGACAGCCGGATTATGATGATGGTACACTTACAGAAAATACACGTGTCGGCTATCCTATTGAATATATTCAAAATGCCCAGATTCCAGGAGTAGGTGGAGTGCCTAAAGTTGTTATTTTCTTAACTGCAGATGCCTTTGGTGTATTACCACCAATCTCTAGACTTGATCATGATGCTGCAATGTATCAATTCGTTACTGGATTTACATCTAAAGTTGCAGGTACAGAAAGAGGCATCAGCGAACCACAGCCTACATTCTCTACATTATTTGGAGAACCATTCATGCCTCTAGATCCAGGTATCTATGCACAGCTACTTGGTTCACGTCTAGAAGCTTATGGTACTAAGGTTTATTTAGTGAACACTGGATGGAATGGTGGACCTTATGGTATTGGATCACGTATGAAATTATCATATACACGTGCTATGGTCACTGCAGCAGTCAATGGATCATTAGATAATGTCATCTATTATTATGATTCACGCTTTAATCTTCATGTCCCACAATCATGTCCTGGAGTCCCAGAATATGTATTAAACCCTAAGGATACATGGGCTAATAAGGAAGCATATGAAGATATGGCTAATGAACTTGCTATGATGTTTGAAGCAAACTTTAATACTAAGTATCCACATATGCCAGAAAATATTAGAAAAGCAGGACCACATCCTAAGAAATAAAAGCCACTTTATGTGGCTTTTTTGGAGGTTTTATGAGAGAAATAGGTAAGAGTAGAATAGAATATCCAGATACTTATATCGTGGTAGATATAGAAGCAACAGGATTAAATCCTGAAACAGAAAGACTTATAGAAGTTGCAGCTATTAAGTATGTCAACCATAAAGAAGTGGCACGCTTTAGTGAACTCATTAACCCTTTAAGAGATCAATTACCTTTAGACTTACTAGATAAGGATAAGACTATCTATATAAGTGATTTTATTGAGAATCTCACTGGCATTTCTAATCATATGTTACATGGTGCAAGAGGAGAAAAAGATGTTCTTAGAGAGTATATTAAGTTTATAGGGAATGATGTGATCATTGGTCATAATGTCCGCTTTGATATTCGTTTCATCTATGATGCACTTCTAAGAGATTATGGAGTCCTCTTTCAAAATGATTATATCGATACATTGAAGATTGCAAGAAAACTATTGCATGAAGATTTGAAACGCTATAGACTTAAGGATCTTGCAGATCATTATCATATTGATTATTCTCATGCACATCGTGCAGTGAATGATTGTGAAATCACGCATGATGTATATGAAATGATGATGGAAGATATCTTTGATAACTTTGGGACAATAGAGAATTATCGTAAGAAAAGAAAGAATAAGAAATAGAAAGGATGATCATAAGATGTTTGTTGAAGAAGATGAATTAGAAAGAAATAAACAACTATTAGACTTGCGTACAAGTGTATTGGAAGCTGAAGAAGAAAGATTAAAAGGAAAACCTACAATGAGTATTTCTGAAGCTAGAAAGGCACTTGATAAGAGAAGGGATTAAATTATCCTTTGCAGTATCGTAT
>NZ_DAWDDM010000275.1:0-2627 GCF_052354645.1 Catenibacterium sp. | reverse complement strand
CAACTGCTAGTCAATAGTATACAAAGATTGAAATATATCTAACTATCATTTAATTTAGCTGCTTCATTTACGTTTTCCTTTGATGGCTCTATTTTATGTAAAAGAAGGATGTAAAAAAATCCACCGAAGTGGATTATGCTCTGTTTAATTCATCCATCATTGCGCTTCTGTTTCTATATTGAATCTTCCATTTCTTGATGATTTCATCAACGACTTTATCACCGCCGATAATAGATTTCATGATTCTTAACTCTTCTACAATTTGGTAATAATGCTTTCTGCCCCCAGTAGATTCAGCCTGTTTTTCAACAATTTCTCGATATATCTGAAGCAGCTGTTCAGGATATTTCTCACTAAGCAAATCAGTATATTGATGCAGCAAATATTTATCGTCACTTCTTAAGAGAACATCTAAAAGCTGTTCATATAGTTGCTCTGTTTCTAATATTTCACACAAGAGCCTTCCAGGAGTAAGCTGTTCAATTATAGAGTCTCTTTCCTTGATTCATTCTTTATCTGCTTAACTAAAATAACTTGAAAGATTTAAGAAAAAATTAGACGCTTAATCTAAATCTTCGCCATTAGAAGCTATCACTTTTTTGTACCAGTTAAAGAATCCTCATTTTGGGGATTTTCTTAATTCTACGTTATAAATCATTGTATCTTCATCTTAAAGAGATACGTGGTCTTTGTCTGAATAATTTGATAGTCTATCTGATAATTGTTTAATAGGTTACCTACGATATATAAGCCAAGTCCATGACTTGTATCTTTTTTTTATTCCATGTGATTCTCCTGGCAGGTATTTTCTATATAGAAACAATTCTCTTTTATCCCTATATCTATTCTTCCATAATCACAGTTATACTTAATCGCATTGCTTATTAAATTAGATAAAATCACACTGAATGCATTTCTACCAATATATAAATGCTCTAAACCAACTTTATTATTGATTACGATATTCTTCTGATATGCGAGCAACTCATATTTATTCAGGACTTCTTTAAGAACATCTTTTATAATAACATCTTCTTCATCGTTCTTTAGATGATCTATTGAATAGATAGATAATATTTGAGAGATATTTTTTGAAAGATCATCTACTATATCTACACATTGTCCAAGATATACATCTCTCTCTTTATATTTTCCTACATTATACATCATGTTCTCTAGAATAATTTTAAGACTTGCTAGAGGTGTTTTTAATTCATGAGAAGCAGCCTTTAAAAATTCATATTTAAGTTTTTCAAGTTCGAGAATTTCTTTATTTTTAAGTTCTAGATCATCTATTGACTTCAATAATGTAAAATAGAGTTCATTGATTTGCTTCTTTAAGTCTCCTACTTCATCATCACTGTTATGGACTAAACTGACATTCTTATCTAATTGCATCATTTGATCAGTTACATTCTTAATTTCATCAATATTATTTTTAATTGATTTTGAATAGATCAATGAAACGATAGCAGATAATAAAAGAGAAATAGATAATGAATAAGGAAGAAAACCTAAACTTAAATCTTTAGCATCCTGCAGCATATCAGCAGTAGAGATAAATTTCAAATACAATTGATGTCCATCATTTAAAGTAATACGTCTTTCCTCAATAATTAATGAATTATTGAGGCTGTTCAAATTCACATTCAGATTATTTGTAACTTTTACTTCATTGTCTTTATTTTCTTGACTCACAAATACTTTTATATCGCTGTTTTTAGAATACAAATCAATTGTTCTTTCAATCTCATTGATTTCCTTACCTTCTAGATTATGAGATATTTCATTGGCTGTTTTATTAATATCAGCCTTTCTAGTATCCAGATACGTTCTAGGAAATATCAAGTAGATAGAGATATGAATCAATAAGACAATAATGCTGAGAATAGAAAATATCTGGAGAAACATTTTAGGAAATATCTTTAGTTTTTTCATCATCTCTCCAATTTATAGCCTACATTTCTAATAGTTGATATGCAATCTAGATGTAACTTCTTTCTAAGTTCCTTTATATAGACATCAATTACACGATCATAAGGAATTTCTTCTGTTTCTTTCCAGACTTGATCTATAATCTGCATCCTTGACAGAACCTGTCCTTCATGATCAAGAAGACATTTTAATATTTCTAATTCTTTAGGCTTACTATCTATGACTTTTCCATCTATTTTAGCTGTATAACTTGTGAAATTGATTTCTAGATCTTTATATTTGAATATTTCTATAGAACTATAATACTTTTTTATAAGTCCCTCTATTCTCGCTTTTAAGACAGGCAGAGAAAATGGCTTTTCAATATAGCCATCAGCAAGTTGAGTAAAGGCTTCTATTTTGTATTCTTCATTATTAAATGCCGTCAACATTAAAACAGGGATATTACTTTCTTTTCTTATTTCTTTTAAAACATCTAATCCATTCATAAATGGAAGCTGAATATCCAAAAGAACAACCTTGATATCCTTATTAAATAAGGATAAAGCCTCACGACCATCCCTAGCCTCTATGACATGATAGCCCCATTCTGATAAATATTCACTCATACCATCTCTAATTATAGGATCATCTTCTACAATCAGTAAATCCATACTATCCCTCCCTCTTTATATTATACACATATATTTATC
>NZ_DAWDDM010000274.1:0-2640 GCF_052354645.1 Catenibacterium sp. | reverse complement strand
ATCGAAGTTGGTATCATGATTGAAATCCCAGCTGCTGCTGTTCTTGCTGATCAGTTCGCTAAGGTTGTAGATTTCTTCTCAATCGGTACAAACGACTTAATCCAGTACACTTTCGCTGCTGACCGTATGTCATCTACAATCAACTACTTATATCAGCCATTCAACCCATCAATCTTAAGATTAGTTAAGAACACAATTGATGCTTCTCATAGAGAAGGTAAATGGACTGGTATGTGTGGTGAAATGGCAGGCGAAGCTCTTGCTGCACCATTACTACTTGGTTTAGGACTTGACGAATTCTCAATGTCTGCAACTTCAATTCTTGCTCAGAGAAAACGTATCAGAGAATTATCTTATGAAAAATCTAAGAAGGTAGCTGAAAAGGCAACTACTGAACTTTCTACAATGGAAGAAGTTGTTGAATTAGTTAAAGCTGAAACTGGTATTGAAGGATAAAAACCCAATACTTGAGAGATGAACATTTGTTCATCTCTTTTTTTGTGCATACAAAAAACCACCTCTTTATAGAGGTGGCAAGTATTGTAATATTAGTTTGTACCGATAGACATTGTTTCTGGCAATGTAGCACCACCATCAATAACAATCTGAGCACCTGTTAAGTAGCTAGATTCATCGCTTCCTAAGAATGCGAATAATTCACCTACTTCGATAGGTCTAGCAAGACGTCCCATTGGAACATTTGCTGCAATATCATTGATTGCTGCTTCTGGATTTTCTGGGTTAGATTCAACAGCCATCTTTTCAACCATTGGAGTTCTTGCATAACCAAGCTGTGAGCAGTTAACACGGATATTACGTTTAGCATATTCTACAGCTAAGCACTTAGTTAAACCAACTAATGCAGCCTTAGTTGTAGCGTAAGCTGCTTCACCAGCATCAGCTACGATATCACCAGTTACAGAAGAAGCGATAACGATGCTACCTCCACCCTGTTTTAACATATAAGGAACAACTGCTTTACATGTATTCCATACACCCTTAATATTTACATCAATATGGAAATCACGCATTTCATCAGTCATTTCTTCAAATGGAGCTAAGCGACAAACACCAGCGTTACAGCAAGCTACGTTGATTTCACCGAACTTTTCAACACCTTTAGCAGCTGCGGCATCCATTTGTGCACGATCAGCTACGTTAGCTACTACAGTGATGATTTCAGCACCATATTCTTTTCTTAATCTTTCTGCAGTGTCTTCTACAGCTGGTGATAAGTCAACCATGATTAGTTTTGCACCATATTTCGCATATGTAGTTGAGATTCCTTCTCCAAGTCCTACTGCAGCACCTGTAATTAATGCAACTTTTCCTTCTAATTTAGCCATTTTATTATTCTCCTTTTCTAAACTAAATTTATATATGCAAGCAATCATTTGCTTTGCTATTAATTTTTAATACTAATTAATTGTTAGAACTTCTGAACTCCATCAGGAGTTTCAATTTCTACTGGATGCTTCTTCCAGTTCACACAAACCATCCAGAGCCACAATAACATACCAACACCAAGATATACACCGAAGCAGATCCAAGAATCAATACCCTGACCAAGTGTACAGAAGAATGCAATAGTGACTGCAATCAACATTGCAAGAACACGGAAAGCATCTCCACCCTTAACAGTGTTTGCACTTACCCAATTAGGATGTTTTCTATGAATACAGATAGCTGAAATCATAGTTAATGCATAAGCACAGGCACATCCGAAACTCATTAAGTTAAAGAATGCACTCATGAAGTCAGATGAGTTCTGTAATACAATAAATACTAATGATAATACTAACAAGAAGATGTTAGGTAATAATGGCTGCTGATTCTTGTTTACCTTTGCGAAAACCTTTGGTAAGAAGTTCTTATTAGCCATTGAATATAACATACGTACTGTTGACATCCAGAAACCAAGTAATGAAGCACCCATACCAAGTAAACAAGAAAGAATACCAACGATAATAGGCCAGAATGTCCATCCTAATACTTTCTGCATAGTTAAAATAGTTAAGAAACCATCTTGTGCAAGAGTTGTATGAATACCCTGTAATCCATCTAATCCTGCAACACAGAAATAGTAGAATACATAGATACAACCACAAGTAAGGATTGAACCGCAAATAGCTTTCTTAGAGTTCTTGATTGGGAAGTCTCCTTCTTCAACCATTTGAGGTACTGTTTCAAATCCGAAGTATGGTGTAATCAATAACGCCATGCCAATAACCCATCCAGGAATACCATTTATAGAACTTAAAGTTGACTGGAAGATATTTCCAAAGCTAGATAAATGCCAATGTCCTGAGAATAGTAATAAGAAACCAGTAATAATAGTAACTGCAATGTTACAGAAAAGCATACCTGCCTGAGCCTTTACTAAGAACTGAACGTTCTGAATACTCATTAAGAAATATAAAACAAGTAATATTGCAGCACAACCAACCATGCCCCATGTACCAAGACCTAGATTTAATGTCTTATTGATCCATGTCATGATAGCCATAACAACAGCTGGTGGTACTGAAATCCAAGCTGCCATGATAAGCCAAGAAGCTAAGAATCCAACATGCTTATTAATACCAACAGTGTTGTAGATTAATTCCCCACCACCAGTGTGGAAAATAGATGCCAATTCAC
>NZ_DAWDDM010000273.1:0-2642 GCF_052354645.1 Catenibacterium sp. | reverse complement strand
GAGAAAGATTGACAATGAAACAGTTTATAGCTATTTAGAGAAATTACAGAAAGCCTATATTCTTCATAAGTGTTCTCGATATGATTTGCAGGGAAAAGATATATTAAAAACACAGGAGAAATTCTATCTTGCGGATGTTTCTTTGCGTTATTCTGTATTAGGTTATACTGTAGATAGTATCGCAGCATCTTTAGAAAATATTGTATATCTAGAACTTAAAAGAAGAGGCTATGATGTTTATATTGGTAAGATAAAAGATAAAGAGATTGATTTTGTTGCAACAAAACAAAATGAAAAAATCTATGTTCAGGTAACACAGGAAATAAAGTCTGAAAAAACACAGAAAAGGGAATATGAACAGCTTTTAGAAATCAGAGATAATTATCCTAAGTATGTTGTGATGGCAGATAATTTTGCGGGTGGTAACTATGAAGGAATAAAAACAATGAACATAGTGGATTTCTTATTAAGTAAAGAGTATTAGAAATGAGTTGAGAGACTCATTTTTTTGTGCATGTAAAAAGACAATATAGAAAAAGTACTATATTGCCTATTACTGATTAAATATGAATAACTCTCTCACAAAGCTTCGCAACATCTAGATTATGAGTCACAATCACTACAGTGGCACCATTATGATGATATTCCAATAATAGATTCATCATCATTTTTGTATTTGTTTCATCAAGTGAACCAGTTGGTTCATCACATAACACAATCTTTGGCTTTTTAAGAAGCAACTTACAAAATGCGATACGCTGAGCTTCTCCACCAGATAAAGAATATATTTTTCTATTCTCATATCCTTCTAGCCCAACAGTAGTGAGTGCTTGTTTTACTGCATTCAATTTTTCTTTCTTATTGAGTTTTGAATACTTCAATACAATATCAAGATTCTCTTTGACGGTATAATCATCTATTAGTGCATTGTTTTGAAACATATAGCCTATATCATATCTCATAAGTAATAATGCATCTTTCTTATTTGAAATTGAATGATGATTAATGATAATTTCTCCATCGTCTACCTCTTCCAATAACCCCATGATATTAAGTAATGTAGATTTACCAGAACCGCTATTTCCTACAATTGCGACAAGTTCATTTTCTTCTATAGTGAGATTATAATGATCAAAGATTGTTTTTGTATCATAATGTTTCGTTATGTTTTTTAATTCAATCATTTAAAAAGTTCCTTTCAATAGATGAATGATATTCTTTCTCTCAAACTTCTTTATGGAAAGTAAATAAGTCATACCCCATAGAGTCATAAGAATCAGATGAATAATAAGAGTGTAGATGAAATAAGAATGACATAATAAAGAAATTGAGAATGTAGATATAAATAAAACAACTGTTGATTTCACAAAATAGAAATACTTGCTAA
Organism: Catenibacterium sp.; assembly: GCF_052354645.1. Lineage (NCBI taxonomy): Bacteria > Bacillati > Bacillota > Erysipelotrichia > Erysipelotrichales > Coprobacillaceae > Catenibacterium > Catenibacterium sp. The sequence continues at coordinate 1,255 of NZ_DAWDDM010000273.1, read as the reverse complement.
GAGGTGTATAACCTTCCATTGTCTCTATCGCAAGAAGTGATGCATGATACTGGATGAATATATGAATATTCTGGTAAATCATTAATATCATTAAACTGACTAATGCGACAGAAATCATAATAACCGCAATAAAGAGTGTTTGTTCTTGATGATTTAAAAGAGACATTTCATCATATGCGGTAATGATTTTAGAAGCATATTGATTTAAACTATATTTCTTTAAAATGGACTGAATTCTCTCTTGAGAGCCTTTGATCTTATAAGGATTATATTTATATCCTAGAATGACATCATAATCTTCAGGTAATCCATTTTCATTTGTAAGAACCTGTACAACAGGATTTGTAATACTATTTGAATAATCAGATACGATTAAAGAGTTATAAGTAAAGAATTTCTGATTGTCTTTATAATAGATAATCTTAATACCATGCGGTGTATCAAACATAGCCTGAGTCATCTTATATATCTTCTTTTTTGAATAGTTTTGAGGTGCTAAGACTACTCTTTTCTTTTCATCTTCACTGATGTGAATAGTATGGCCATGTATATCTTGAATCACTTGTTTCTTTAGATAGTTTGTATTGACATAGGCCATACTTGTATTTGTATATGTTTCTTTATCAAATTCATTAAAGTCTGCATAGAGACTACCAAGATGATTGAATTCTTGATAAAGTTCTTTTTGTTTGTTTAAAAAATTCTGACTAGTAAACAAGTCACTATTCTCTACATTGGAGACTTCACTCAAGATAGAATAATGTTTCATTGTGTTCCACTCATTATGATTATTCATTCTACTTAATAGCGAATAACCAGTCTCTATTCCAATACATGAGAGAAATAGAATAACTAAAACAATCATGAATAAAACTATTTGATTGAAATAAATGATTGTTTTAGATGGACCTTTGTTTTTGAGGAAGTCTATCGCTTTCACATCTTTAAAGTGATTGATCATAAGAACACATATAATCAAAGTGAGTGATAGAAATAAGAATAGAATCAAGAAATGATCAATTAAAAAATGAATGACAGATTGATTTATATGCCTGCATATTAGTAATGTAAGGACAAAGAATCCTATGAAAGTAATAAGAAATTGTGATTGTATAATTGGACATATATAATCATACCCAATAGAAAATAAACGATATCCTTCAAGTCTCTTGATGCTGAAAAGTTTATAATTCTGCAGTAAGTCATAAATAATCACTAACACAAGAATGAAATAGAAAGCAGCTAAACAAATGAT
>NZ_DAWDDM010000272.1:0-2645 GCF_052354645.1 Catenibacterium sp. | reverse complement strand
TACAACGTATGCATTCTCTTTCTTATATCTATACTTGAAATAGAACTCAGAAGAGACTTCATCTACATCCTCAAAACGGTCCCTCCAGATTTCTTTGATTGTTTCAGTATCTTCATCTGTTGCCTGTGTAACGATGGCATCATTAATAAATATACGTGTCTTTTCAACCATATGACAAGGATGCATACGTTCTTTAGAGATACGAAGATTTTCTATTCCCATATCTTCTTCTCTATTTACATATTTAAAATCCGCACATTCATGTTCTAAGAATTCTTTTCTTAAAGTCACATAAAGACCTCTAATAGTTTTATCAGCTTTTTCAATATGAATCTGTATTGTTTCATGCTTTAATGGAGAACCAATCATAAAAGCCTTTAATTCGTTATTAATAAAGATACCACCTATCTTAATAGGTAATTGATCCTGGGTAGAAAGAAGATACATAATTCCATATACTTCAGAAGTTAAGGATTCACTCTGTTCATGCTCTTCCCTTTCCCATTTTAATAGATCACTGAAAATCATAGGCATATCATCATCTGCATTCAATGTACGATATTCATAATTAGGATATTGAGAGATGAAGTTATGATAATTGTTTCTCATCTTCTGCATCTTCTTGCCTGATAATGTAATTAATTTCTCTTTATCATATACATAATCATCTAAATCCCTTGTATGCTCATATACAAACTGTCCGGGACATACTTTCTTTAATTCTTCTACAAAAGATGGAATAGCACAATCAATCATAAAAGGGAACTTATTTTCCTTTGCATAATCCACCATGTATTCAATAGCTTCTTTGTAGTATTCGCAAGATGCAAAAGGCATCGCAAAAAAGCGATGTCCTTTATAGTTATGTAACATGATGCAGAAGTGATCATGAATCTCATATTCAATATGATATTCATGATTCCACATCATCATAGTCACGAAATTTGAGTTATAGCCTTCATAATTGGCTTTATCTAAATAAGGTAAAACAGTATTTAAATCAGATAATTTTAAGGGTTTCATTTTATTTTCCAAGCATCATATGTATAAATTGTTTAGCTACACGCCCAGAATAGCCTCCGTTTCTTAATTCCCATTCCATAGCTAAACGATGGAGTTCATTGCGATCAATATCTAAATGATACTGTTCAGCAAGTCCATCTACTATATCAAGATAGTGCTGCTTATCTGGATGAACATAAAGAATCTGGACACCAAAACGGGCAACAAGTGATAACTTTTCCTGTTTAGCATCATTGACATTCACTTCATTGTCATCTCTTTCGCCCCAAGTTTCCTTAATTAAATGTCTACGGTTACTTGTGGCATAAATAAGGACATTATCAGGCTTCTTTTCTAGTCCGCCTTCAATGACTGCTTTGAGATATTTATATTCTGTTTCATATTCTTCAAAAGATAAATCATCCATGAAGATAATGAACTTATAATTACGGTTCTGTAATTCTCCAATAATTTCTGGAAGATGGATAAATTGATGCTTATACACTTCAACCATTCTTAAACCGTCCTTGTAATAACGATTTAATATAGCTTTGATACTTGATGATTTACCAGTTCCATTATCACCATACAATAAGACATTATTTGCTTTCTTGCCATTAATAAATGCTTCTGTATTCGCAATTAAACGATCCTTTTGACGTTCATATCCTATGAGCTGTTCAAGTGTATTATCTTCTATATGATTGATAGAAACGATATTGCCATCTACATATCTAAAAGCTTTATTTAAACCGTATTTACCAACACCATACTTGTGATAATGATTATAGAGGATGTTATAGAAATCTTCAACAGATGTGCTTTGTGCAAGATTATTTTGTAATTCACTGAAGACTTCATAAATCTCTTTATTAATAATTGGCTTAGAATGTGAGAAATGGAAGAAAATCTCTCTATTTAGTCCTTCTAGATCATCAAATGAAGAGTGAAATAAATCATAGAAGTAAGTGAGATCTCTCAATACAAGTGCTCTTAATGTATCATCAACATCTACAACACGTTCTAGTGAAAGCGAGAAGGCATTTTCATGCATTGCAAGCAAATGAGTAAGTAAGCTCTGCATCAAGTGATCATGAAGATCATATTTTTCAGCAACCTGTAAGAATTTCGCAATAAAATCATGTTGAATTGCCTTATTGTCTAATTGTTCAACGTTCTTTAATAGGAAAAGAACATCTTCATCATCTGTTAACTGATAATATACTGTTAAATCATTTAAATACACAAATAAACCCTTCTTTCATTAGTTCTTGAAGCTATGAATAGGAGCTGGAATACGTCCACCACGGTTCACAAATTCATCACAAGAGAATGAATTCACTGGCATAATTGGTGCATAACCTAATAAACCACCAAATTCAACTGTATCTCCTACATCCTTACCAATAACTGGAATAAGTCTTACTGCAGTTGTCTTCTGGTTGATCATGCCAATAGCTATTTCATCTGCGATAATACCAGAGATTGTTTCGGCTTTTGTATCACCTGGAATTGCAATCATATCTAGAACTACTGAACATACACAAGTCATTGCTTATAGTTTTTATAAAGTTAAAGATCATGCATTGACTGCATCAATCATAACATGGTCTTCACTAAAAGGAATAAACGAAAATTAAAAA
>NZ_DAWDDM010000271.1:0-2647 GCF_052354645.1 Catenibacterium sp. | reverse complement strand
TGAGTCTTATTAAGACAATCTATGTTTTACATAAACTCAATCATTCTAAAATGTCTAGATCATATATTAATTAAAAAGTACCATCACGGTACTTTTTTCATAAAGGAGAAACTATGTTGAATACATCATTATTAGACAAAAAAAAGAAATATCTCCTAGGTGTATCAGGTGGTCCTGATTCTATGGCACTTCTTGATATGATGCATGAATATTCAATCTGTGTCGCTCATGTAAACTATAATCTTCGAGATGATACAGAAGAGGACTACAAGGTTGTTCATGATTACTGCAAAGCACACAATATTCCTTTTTATTATAAGGAATTTACACCGGATGATTATGTGAGAGGAAATTTTCAAAGTGTTGCAAGAGATATGCGTTATGCTTTTTATCAGGAAGTATATAAAACGGAACAATGTGATGCATTATGCCTAGGACATCAAAAGGATGATGTGATTGAAACTATTTATATGCACTTGGAACGTGACTCTCATCCTGATTATTTAGGGATCCAGGAAGTCTCAGAACGTTTAGGTATGACTATTATTAGACCATTACTTCATGTGACTAAACAAGATTTACGTGATTATTGTGATGATCATCATATTTTGTTTCATGATGACTATACTAATTTCCAGACAGAGTTCACAAGAGACCGTATCCGTAATACAATCTTAAATCAGTATACTGACTCACAAAAAGAAGAACTCTTGAAAAAGGGTGAAGAATACAATAAGAAACAGGCATTAAAAAAACAAGAAGTAGACAAATACCTCACTGAACCACTTGATTATACATTAGTTCCAAAAGAACTTCTTCCTGATGTACTCTATGCTTTATTAAAGAAACATATAGAAGTATCTAAGATTTCTCATCATCTCATTGATGAAATTATCCATCAGATTCAATCCTCTAAACCTAATATTCAAATGCCTATTGGTGTTAATGAGGAGTTCATAAAAGAATATAATAATGTATACATTCGTAAATCTATAAAACAAGTAGATTATACGTATAGAATAGATCATAGACAGAACTTCGACTGTCCTTATTTCAAAATTCGAACACAGGGAGAAATGAATGATGGTATCCCTGTCAAGGATGAAGACTTTCCACTCACCATTCGTAATATGAGACCAGGCGATCGTATGGAAACAGCAGGGGGTACTAAAAAGGTTTCTAGACTATTTATTAATGCGAAAATTCCCTCACCATTACGACGTTATTGGCCAGTTGTATTAGATTGCCGTGGAAATATTCTTTTGGTCCCGGGAATTGCGAAAAACAAGGAGTATTTGTCTATCAATCCAGATTTGTTTGTGATAAAATAACAACGACTATACTAGGAGGTACGGTTCGATGCATAAGGACATGAAAGAAATATTATTTACACAGGAACAGATTTCTGAACGCTGTAAAGAATTAGGCGCACAGATCTCAAAAGATTATGAAGGTAAGAAGATTCTTCTTATTGGTCTTTTAAAGGGATCTATTCCATTCCTAGCAGAACTTTCTAAATATATTGAGGGCGATGTATATTTTGATTATATGTCAGTCAGCAGTTATAAAGGAACTGAATCTGGAACTATTCATATTAAGAAAGACGTTGATATTGACGTCAAAGGTATGGATGTATTAATCGTAGAAGACATCCTTGATACAGGTAAAACATTGGATACTGTTACACATATGTTGAAAGATCGTGGTACAGCATCTTGCGAAATCGTTACTATGCTTGATAAGCAGGAAGCAAGAAAGTATCCTGTACAGGCTAAGTATGTTGGTTTCCCTGTACCAGAATTATTCGTGGTTGGTTATGGTCTTGATTTTGATCAGAGATTTAGAAATCTACCATATATTGGTGTCTTAAAAGAAGAATGTTACCAGTAAGGAGTTTATGATGAAGAAGAATAACAAAACATTATTTAAAGCTATTCTTCCTTGGGTCATCGTATTATTATTGTTGAGTTCATTATTCCCATTCTTATTGAATAATGGCGGTAGTAAAGAATTAACTTATTCACAATTCATGACAGTAGTAAAAGATAAAAAGATAACTAACGTGACTATTACACCTAATAGTTTTGTAACCAAGGTCGAAGGTAGCTACAAGAAGAACTCTAAGGGCGATAAAGTAAACTTTACAACTATCGTTCCTAAGACAGACAAAGAATTAGATTCATTAACACAGGTTCTTGAAGACAAGAATGTCAAGATTAAGGTCACTGATTCAGAAAGTGATAACATGATCTGGAATATACTAGGTTCCATCCTTCCATATGTAATATTGTTTGGTGGTATGTTCTGGGTATTCAAGAACTTTAATGGTGCTGCAGGAGGCAACAATAAAGCCTTTGAATTTGGAAATTCTCGCGCTAAGCTAGAAAGAAATTCTAAGACTCGTTTTACAGATGTTGCAGGTGCAGATGAAGAAAAAGAAGAATTAACAGAACTTGTTGCATTCTTAAAGAACCCTAAGAAGTTTACTGAAATGGGTGCTAAAATTCCTAGAGGTGTTCTATTAGTAGGTCCTCCAGGTACAGGTAAAACATTATTAGCACGTGCTGTTGCAGGTGAAGCAAACGTTCCATTCTATTCTATTTCTGGTTCAGAATTCGTAGAAATGTTCGTTGGTGTTGGTGCTGGC
>NZ_DAWDDM010000270.1:0-2649 GCF_052354645.1 Catenibacterium sp. | reverse complement strand
AAGCTAAACTTGACAGTGAGAACCCCACGGGCTTGCCTGTGGGAGTAGTCAGAATACGAAAAGAAAAGGAATGAGTAAGATGTCATTTGAAAGACTTAATGAATTAAAAGCCTTATTAAATAAATATAACTATGAATATTATGTACAGGATACTCCTACTGTCAGTGACCAGGAATATGACCGTTTAATGGAAGAACTCATCCGTATTGAACAGGCCAATCCTGCTTGGATTACAACAGATTCTCCCAGCCAGAGAGTAGGAGGAGAGGTCTTAGAAGGGTTTAAGAAGGTGACGCATCAGCGTATGATGATGTCTCTTGGAGATATCTTTAATGAAGATGAAGTCTATACCTTCAATGATCGAGTTACAGATGTGATTCCTAATCCTGAATATATATGTGAACTGAAGCTGGATGGTTTATCTGTATCACTTGTATATCAGGATGGTGTATTACAATATGGTGCAACAAGAGGTAATGGAACAATCGGTGAAGATATCACCCATAACGTTAAGACTATTCGTTCTATCCCTTTGCATATTGAGTTTAATGGACCACTAGAAGTACGTGGTGAAATCATCATGCCTAAAAAGGCATTAGAAAGATTAAATGAAGAGCGTACTGAAGCAGGACTTCCTCTTTTTGCGAATTGTCGTAATGCAGCAGCAGGTAGTATTAGACAATTAGATAGTCGTATAGCGGCAAAAAGAGGACTGGATGCCTTCTTGTATCATGTACCAGAAGCATCACAACTTAATGCTTCAACACATTATGAATGCTTAGAAAAGATCAAGGCTCTTGGATTTAAGACAAATCCTTATACACGTAAATGCAAGAACATTAAAGAAGTATGGAACTATATTGAAGAAGTTACAAAACTTAGACCAACACTTCCATATGATATTGATGGTGTTGTTATTAAGGTTAATGATCTTAATTCACAAAGAAGACTTGGTTATACAGCTAAAGTACCTAAATGGGCGATTGCCTATAAGTTTCCAGCAGAAGAGGTTATTACGAAACTTAAAGATATTGTCTTTACAATTGGGCGTACAGGACAAATTACACCTAATGCAGTGCTAGAACCAGTACGTGTTGCAGGTTCACTCGTACAGCGTGCGACACTTCATAATGAAGACAATTGTATCCGTAAGGATATTCGTATTGGTGATGATGTTATTGTAAGAAAAGCAGGGGATGTTATTCCAGAAGTTGTTTCTTCTATTAAAGAAAGACGTACAGGTAATGAAATACCTTTTAAGATGATTACAGTATGTCCTAAATGTGGTTCACCACTTGTAAGAAAACCTAATGAAGCAGCTTATTATTGTATGAATGAAGAATGTGATTCAAAGAAGATTGAAAAGCTGATTCATTTTGCCAGCCGTGAAGCAATGAATATTGATGGACTCGGTGATAAGATCATCGAACAATTCTATAACTTAGGCTTTGTGACATGTATTGAAGATATATATCATTTGGATGTACATGAAAAAGAAATCATGGATATTGAAGGTTTTGGGAAGAAATCCATGGATAAGCTACTAGAGGCAATCGAGAATAGTAAAGCTAATTCTTTAGAAAAGCTCTTGTTTGGGCTTGGTATTAAGGGCATAGGAGCCAAGATGGCTGATACACTTGCATATCATTTTGGTTCTATGGATGCACTTCTTAATGCGAATTATGTACAATTAACAAGCATCAAGGATGTAGGGGATACAATTGCGTCTTCTCTTGCAGCATTTAAGCGTAATGAACGTAATCTAGAACTGATTGCACATTTGAAAGAATTAGGTTTAAATATGGATTATTTAAAGGTACGTGATACAGGTGATAATCCATTTAGAGATAAGACAGTCGTAATTACTGGGACACTTACACTTATGACAAGAAAGCAGATTAAAGACTATTTAACAAGTCAGGGTGCGAATGTCACAGGAAGTGTATCAAAGAAAACAGATTTAGTGATTGTTGGGGAAAATCCAGGATCTAAATATACAAAAGCAGTTGATCTTGGTATCTCCATCATGAACGAATCAGCATTTAAGGAGAAGATTATAAGTAACTGAATATATTGACTCTTGTGTTTGAATGTGTTTATATGCTCATAGAGGGAGTGTTAAAATGAACACATCAAATATCTCAAATTATAAACCAAAAGATTTTGCTTTATTAAAGAAACTTAAAAAACAACTTATTTGAGAACAGAGAAGTCTTTCTCGAAAGTATGAAAATCTAAAGAAAGGAGAGTTCGCTCAAAAAAGAAATATACAAAAATAAATGCTTAAGATACAGAAGTTTCATCGTAGAATTGACAATATTCGTACTGATTACATCAATAAGATAATCGCAGAGATAGTAAAAACCAAGCTATCTTATATAACGATTGAAGATCTAAACGTATCAGGAATGATGAAGAACAGGCATCTTTCAAAGGCAGTTGCTTCGCAGAAATTTTTGAATTTAAATCAAAACTTCTAGCTAAATGCAAAGAGAATGGAATTGAACTTCGAATTGTAGATAGATGGCACCCATCATCTAAAACATGTCATTGTTGTAAGAATATTAAAAAAGATTTAAAGCTTTTAGATAGACTTTTCAGATGTGACTGTGGCTATATCGAAGACAGAGATTTCAATGCTGCACTTAA
>NZ_DAWDDM010000269.1:0-2651 GCF_052354645.1 Catenibacterium sp. | reverse complement strand
TTATGAATCCAATGTGAACATACAATCATTTTCTTGTATAAGTGATTGTTTTCCTTTTTCTATTTTATAAGATAACCCATAAATGACTTCTTTTCCTTCATGAATATGTATAAAGCTACCATCCACTAATACTATAAATGTTCTTTTGGCACTATCAGGATAAGCTATATCTTTGAATATATGAACACCATCCAAACAATCATCATGTATTTCATTATAGTGAGGAATGATCATTGTTTGGGTGAGTTCTAACCCCGGAAGATATCTTTGATACTTCTTATCAAGATATTCTCCTGGAAGTTCAGGCATGGCGTATACAGTCTTAGCACAGTTCATAGAACCTGCACTGACACCTACTATCACACCTTCATACTCCTTTAAATACTTCTTTAAGTGGATTTCTCTAAAGAACTTGTTTTGAGTAGGCACATGTCCTCCTCCAAGTATGATAAGATCTGATTCTTTCACTAGTTCTTCTGTCTTCTCTTTGTTTCGATCATCCAGGATAGTAAATTTATCTACTAAGAAATGACTATTCATCAAGGCTTTCTTTTGGTAATTTCCCCATTCATCATTATGAGTCGTATCAATTGGATCAGATGCTATATAAAGACAACGAATATGATGTGGAAGAACATCAAAAAGAAGAGAACGGAAACCATTCTCTTCATTAATATATTGACCATTTAATGTTAAGTTTGAGCTTGTCAGAAATAAATGCATAATGATACCTCTCTTTATTAGTATACATACAAGTAAGTAATTAATCAATATATGTACGTACAGGTAAAAAGACTTCCAGGGAAGTCTTAGTCTGGATATACTAAATGTTCTTCTGTAATATTCTTAAGAGTATTATCTAAGAATCTTTTCGCAACAATCTTAGTAAGAGGTAAGTTCATATCAAGATAGTTACCACAATCTCTTGCTGCAGCACCTGGAACATCACCTTCAAATTCAGCCATGAAAGTAAACATTTCAGTCACTAATCCTACAACATCCTTAGATTCTAGATCTCCTGCAAGAATCATATAGAATCCTGTACGACATCCCATAGGACCAAAGTAAATAACTTTTTTAGCCCATTCCTTATGGTTTCTTAAGAAAGTAGCACCCAAATGTTCCATTGTGTGGATTTCAGCTGTATTAATAACAGGTTCTCTGTTAGGTGCTGTCATACGAATATCAAAAGTAGTAATGACTTCTTCTCCTACCTTATCTTTTCTAGATACATAAATACCTGGTAATAAAGTTAAATGATTCACTGTAAAGCTTGCAATTTTATTCATGTTAGTTCTTTTCCTTTCTATCTCCAATTAGTATAAATACGAGTCCTGATACTATCATCAGCATTGAATACCAATTATATACCATAATATCAGTTGGTGTAACTTTTGCAAGTCCTGCAGCGACAAGTAATTGTCCTGCATAAGGTAATAGACCGTTAAATGCTGATGAGAAGACATCTAGAATAGAGGCTACTCTTTTTCTAGATACACCATATTCATCTGCAATATCTTTGGCGATAGGACCTGCCGTAATGATAGAGACTGTATTGTTTGTAGTCGCAATATCTAAGAAGCTGACTAATGCAGCAATAGATAATTCTGCCCCTTTTTTAGAATGCGCTTTGCTTGTAAGCTTATCTAGTAAGTAATCAATACCACCTAGATGATGCATAAGTCCTACAAGTCCACCTACAAATAAGGCAATTAATGCCATATCCTGCATACTCTTCATACCATCATGGATAACAGTCAAAGATTTAAGCAGAGTGAAATCTCCATGAATCACACCAATAATAATACCTGAAATCACACCAATGGTCATAACAGGTAAGACATTCATACCGACTAGTGATAATACAATAACAAGTACATATGGAATCAGATTCACTAATGAGTATGAATGATTCGCTGCACTTTGTGAAATAGATGGATTCTGAACAAGCAATAATACAAGATTCACAATAACTGCAGGTAAAACCATAATGATATTTGTCTTGAATTTATCTTTCATCTGTACTTCCTGCGTTCTCGTAGCGGCTATTGTAGTATCTGAGATAAAAGACAAGTTATCACCAAACATAGCCCCACCTACGACAATACCACTGACAAATGCGACATTGATACCTGTTTTAGACGCAATATTAATAGCGATAGGCATTAATGCAGTGACTGTACCCATAGAAGTTCCCATTGAAAAGCTTAGTAAGCATCCAATAAGGAATAAACCTGGTAAGATCATATTACTTGGCAATATAGATAACCCCAAATTAACAACTGAATCTACAGCATGCATACCACTTGCGACACCATAGAAGGCACCCGCAAGAATAAAGATCAATACCATAAGTACTAAAGTACTTTCTCCTGCGCCATGACAGAAGATTTCAATCTTTTCATTTAAAGATAGTCTTTCGCTAGGTTTATTGAGCGATAAAGCAACCGCTGTTGCGATTAATATACCCACCATAAGTGGCATATTATCAAAGCTTCCTGAAAATAGCCCTACACCCATATAAAGTACTAGAAAGATGATCAACGGGACAAGACCAATAAAGTGTCCTTTTGTTTTGTTCATATATATTTCTCCCCCTTATTTATATATGTGAGAAGAATTATATTATATTTTTATGATTATGAGATTTA
>NZ_DAWDDM010000268.1:0-2652 GCF_052354645.1 Catenibacterium sp. | reverse complement strand
CTATTATTTATCATGGGCCGTATTTTCAGCTTTAATCTCAGTTTATCTATTAGATAAAGGTTTTAAAGCAAGTGAAGTTTCACTTGTTGTTTCTACTTCTTTTCTAACATCTATGATATTTCAACCTGTCATTGGTATGTTAAGTGATTGCTTTGATGTTAAGAAAGTAAACTTTGTTTTATTTGGATTAGCTGCTTTAGGTGGATTGGCCTTTATGTTTGCAGATAGTTTAATTGCGATTATTATTGGTTATAGTTTTGTATTAACTTTAATTAATGGGACAACCCCAGTTATGGAAAAAATTGCTTCTTCATCACCTTATCAATATGGAAAGATAAGAATATGGGGAACAATTGGTTATGCGATTGGATCATGGCTTGCAGGAATGATCTATCAATGTATTTCACCATCGGCCATCTTTGTTTGTTTCATTATCACAATGACTCTTTGTATTATTGGTTTACTCGGAACAGAAACACCAGATGATTTAGCTCAAGAAAAAGAAGAAAAAACCAAAACGAGCACTCTTTTTCATAATCATAAATATTTGTATTATTTAGTCATTGCGTCTGTTTTCCAAGGTATTACAAATATGGCAAATACATATATTCCTGCCATGTTTCAAAATGATGGTTTACCAGTAAACATTGTTTCTACAATCTTGTCATTTGCGGTCATATGTGAAGCACCACTTGTTTTATTCTCACATAAATTTATGGATAAACTTTCTAATAAGAAGCTACTTATTATTGCTTATACAATGATTTCTATACAGTTCTTATGTTATGCCTTCAATGTTTGGTTACCCCTTAAAGTTTTTGTCACTTTAGTCACAAAGCATCCATCAGGTATGTTGTTTATTATGATTAACTTAAAAGTTGTTAATACACTTGTGCCGCAGGAACATCAAATTACAGCACTCGCATTTGTTCAAACATTAAGAAACTTAAGTTCAATTATTTTCCAAAATATTGCTGGACAAATCTTAGATGTTTCTTCTTATCAAGTCTTGTTTGCTTTATCCAGCATTATTATTGCGATTGGTTTTATCCTTGTATTCCTATTTAAAGTACCTTCAGGAAAAGATCGAAAAATATTCAATTAAAATATATTAAAAGGTTATTCGCGCTTGAATAACCTTTTTTGATACTAGTCTAGTGAAATATGTCTCTTTACTTTTTCTTCTGGATGAATATTATCTCTCTTTTTTCCAGTCATACTTAATACTTTAATTCTAAATACTTCAATAGCCCCAATCATCTTTGTATTGAATTTGAAGTCTTCTTCATGATAATGACGCATTAATACCTTTAACCCATGTATTTTCTCTTCTTCACTTAAGAACTCTACTTCACCATAACCAATCACACTCTCATATCCCATAGTACAGGACATTCTTTCATCATACATAATAATATTATGTTCACAATCCATCTCAAAACAAACATTCTTATTGGTTCTCATAAGATCAATCTTCTTACCAATCTTTGCACCATGAAAGTACAAATAGAGCTGATTATCAACAACCTCTGTCCCAAAGTTAAGAGGAACGATATAAGGGAATGTTTCATCAAACATCGCAACTCTGCATGTATCACATTTCGCAATGATTTTCATCATTTCATCAAAGTCAGTTATTTCTCTATCTTTTCTTCTCATTTAAAATACCTCCTTATTCAATTATAATACTTCACCATTAGATGCAATCACTTTTTTGTACCATTCATAAGAATCTTTCTTGCTTCTTTCTAATGTACCATTTCCTTCATTATCTCTATCTACATAAATAAAGCCATAACGCTTCTTCATTTCACCTGTAGTAAAAGAAATACAGTCAATACAACCCCAAGGTGTATAACCCATTAAATTGACTCCATCTTCTTCTACAGCTTTTTTCATCTGCTCAATATGTGCTCTTAAATAATCAATACGATAGGAATCATGACAACTGCCATCTTCTTCCTTCTTATCAATAGCACCAAAACCATTCTCTACAATAAACATTGGTAGTTCATATCTTTCATAGAATTGATTCAATACATATCTTAAACCTTCAGGATCAATAGCCCATCCCCAGTCAGTTTCTTTGATATATGGATTCTTAACAGAATGTTCACTAGAACCATCTGTAGTACTAGAAACATCCCTAATAGAATTAGAATTAACTGTATTAGACATATAATAACTAAATCCAATATAATCCACAGTACCTTCTGATAAAGCTTTTTTATCTTCATCAGTAATATTAATATTAAACCCTTTTCTTTCAAACATCTTTAATGCATAAGCAGGATAATGTCCACGACACTGCACATCACTAAAGAAGAAACGATCATGCATTAACTGCTGTGCTAATAACTGATCCTTAGGAGAACAGCTATAAGGATAGAAAGGAACCATAGAAATCATATTCCCAATTAAGAAATCAGGATTAATCTCTTTACCAATCTTAACTGCCTTTGCGCTTGCTACTAAAGTATGATGTGCACACTGATACATGGCTTCTTCTGGATTATCATAGTTTCCAAAATGAGCACCACTATTTGTCCAGCCATAAATATCATTCACAAAGTTCATCTGGTTATTGATTTCATTGACAGTCATCCAGTACTTTAATTTATTCTTTTATCATTTAAGGCATACTTCAGCAAG
>NZ_DAWDDM010000267.1:0-2657 GCF_052354645.1 Catenibacterium sp. | reverse complement strand
CCTGCAGACGATCTAAATGCTGAATATCTTACAACTCACTTCGATATAAATAAGATTCAAGATAACGTATTAAAATTAGATATTTTAGGGCATGTCGATCCTACTGTTATTCGTATGCTTCAGGATATGACAGGTGTTGATCCAAAGTCTATTCCTACAAATGACCAGAAGGTTATGAGCTTATTTAATAGTTCTAAAGCATTAGGCTGCGATCTATCATTCTTAAACTGTAAGACAGGTGCCTTAGGGTTACCAGAATTTGGTACAAAGTTTGTCCGTGGCATGCTTGAACAGACACATCCAAAAAGCTTTAATGAATTAGTTATTATCTCTGGATTATCTCATGGGACTGACGTATATCTAGGCAATGCGGAGACATTGATTAAGTCAGGTACATGTACATTACAGCAGGTTATCGGATGTCGTGATGATATCATGGTTTACTTAATTGAAAAGGGACTTCCTAACAAGGATGCTTTTGATATCATGGAATGTGTACGTAAAGGTAAGTCACCTAAAGTATTCCCTCAAAAGGGTTATGTTGAACTCATGAAGAAACATAATGTGCCACAATGGTATATTGATTCATGTTTAAAGATTAAATACATGTTCCCTAAAGCCCATGCCGTTGCATATGTATTAAGTGCCATACGTGTAGCTTGGTGGAAATTATATTATCCAAGAGAATATTATGCTGTATACTTTACGACTAGATGTGATTTCTATGATATTGAGACACTTATTGCTGGAAAAGAAGCGGTATATGATAAATATCAGGAATGTTTAAAGTTAAAGGCTGAACATAAAGCATCTAATAAAGAAGAAGGTTTGATTACTGTATTTGAGGTTGCCTTAGAAATGTTTGAAAGAGGCCTAAAGTTTAGTAAGATTTCTCTTGATCAATCTGATTCTAGAAAGTTTATTTGTCATCCAGATGATCCAACAGCTATTATTCCTCCTTTTACTTCTATTGATGGATTAGGTGATGCCGTTGGTGACTCAGTAGTAGAAGCAAGAAAGGAGAGACCTTTCACTTCTATTGAAGACATTAAAAAGAGAACACGTCTTTCAGGAACTCATATTGAGACACTGCAGAAGATGGGCGTTTTAAATGGCTTTTCTGAAAGTGATCAGCTTACAATCTTTGATTTATAGTTTTTTTACGTGTTTTTCAACATTATTTGACTTATACATTTAACTGTGCTATACTCGATTTAGCAAAAGACGAGAGGGGAGACCCTCTCGTTATTTATTGAATAGGAGGTTCTATGCTAGAGAAAATTAAAGAAGGCTTATTGCCTATTATTGCTTCATTTGAATGCCATCTTGATTCAATGGAATATGTAAAGGAAAAAGGAGAATGGTATTTACGTGTCTTCATTGAAAAGAATGATGGAAATCTTGACATGGATACTTGTGTTGCAGTCAGTGAAGCTGTAAGTGAAAAGTTAGATGAACTTGATTTAATCAAGGACGAGTATTATCTTGAAGTATCTTCTCCAGGAATTGAAAAGCCATTAAAGACTTTTGAGCAGGTAGAAGCTCATGTTGGCTCATATGTTCATATTGATTTGAAGAATCCAAAGAATGGAATTGATTCTCTAGAAGGAACATTAGCCTCTATTGATGGCCAGGAATTATTGATCCAGTATATGGTGAAAGCTGTAAGAAAGAAAATGACTATAAACTATGATGATATTAAATTCATCAGACTCGCTGTAAAGTTCTAGGAGGTAAAAAACGTGGCGAAAAAGGATAAAGGTTACAAATCAGCTCTTGAAAATCTTATTGAAGATAAAGGGCTAGATAGCGCTATTGTAATTGAAGCATTGACTGAAGCACTTGCTAAGTCATATAAGAAAAACTATAGTGGAGCAGAATCAATCGTTGATTGTAAGATTGATGATGATGGAAAAATCAGAATCTTTACAACTCATTATGTTGTAGATGATGTAAATGATGAAGATTTTGAATATTCTATTGAAGAAGCACAGGAAATTGATCCAAAATATCAGGTTGGAGATGAAGTTGTTGAAGAAGCTGATATTTCTGAATTTGGTCGTTTAGCTGCAATTCAAACTAAACAGTTATTAAGACAGAAGATCAGAGAAGCTGAAAAAGAAGCTTTATATAATGAATATATCAATAAACTTGATGAAATTATCAATGGTACTGTAGATCGTGTAGAAGAAAGATTCGCAATTATCAACATTGGTAAGACAGGTGCACTTCTTTCATCTAAAGACCAGATTCCTGGTGAAACTTTAGTTGAAGGTGAACATGTTAAGGTTTATGTGAGTGAAGTAGAA
Source organism: Catenibacterium sp. (assembly GCF_052354645.1). Classification (NCBI taxonomy): domain Bacteria; kingdom Bacillati; phylum Bacillota; class Erysipelotrichia; order Erysipelotrichales; family Coprobacillaceae; genus Catenibacterium; species Catenibacterium sp. The sequence goes on along the minus strand of NZ_DAWDDM010000267.1, from coordinate 348 downwards.
CGTACTACTAAAGGTACTCATATCAGCGTATCTCGTACTCATGAAGGATTAGTAAAGCGTTTATTTGAAATGGAAGTACCTGAAATCTTCGAAGGAACTGTAGAAATCAAATCAGTATCTAGAGAAGCAGGTGAACGTTCTAAGATTGCGGTTTATACAGCAAATCCTGATATTGATCCTATCGGTGCATGTGTTGGTCCAAAGGGAAATCGTGTTAGAAATGTTGTTGAAGAATTAGATGGTGAAATGATCGATATTATTGAATGGTCTGAAGATCCTGTAACATTCATTTCTCATGCTCTTTCTCCAGCTAAGGTTGAAAGAGTGAAATTAAATCATTCTAAGAAC
>NZ_DAWDDM010000266.1:0-2661 GCF_052354645.1 Catenibacterium sp. | reverse complement strand
TCGATATAGTATCTATCTTTATCATTTTTGTCTCTTTTTATAAATCTCTTCGGATCATTGGGATTCTTTTTCAGATCATCAACCTTGTTTGTGCTTATAAGTCTTTTTGCACGCTCTATCTGTCTGTTTCTTACATATCTCTGATACTCCATGGCTTTTCTTGAGAATGTGACGATTACATACTGCTTCAGCATTCCTTTGGACTTCTTCTCTTTTGTATTTCCGCAGGATGTTTCATATTCCTCGGTAAATCCAAGATCTATGGCCTTATCGGCAGGAATGACCTTATATACCACGTCATTATAAAGCGCCTTGTTTGATTCATCCATTCTGTCAAACTCATGCATTTCTTTCAGAGTCTTCGGCATATTGTTTGATAATAATCTATAGCCATCATCATTGAACACGGCTTCCTGAAGTGGCTTTGACAGCTTCTTTATGGACTGGGTGACGATGAAGGCTCTGCTTCCGAAGGAATTGAATCTTCTGATATCCATCGATCCAAGACCGGCATCGGCACAGTATATAAGCTTTTTGTTTCTGAAGGATCTTATCATCTTTTTCTCAGTTGATGTGGCGCATAGCTGCTCGTTCTGATTTCCAGGATTGATGCACATGGAAAGAGGTATTCCCTGAGCGTCGATAAACAGTCCCATCTGCACGATAGGGCTGGGCTGATGCTGCTTGGATATTCCATATTTTCTTAATGCGGCAGATACCTCTCCGGTGACCTCATCCACATAGTCATCATCGGCTGTCTCTATCTCGAAATAGTAGTTGGTGCAGTCAAAGTAGCACACAGAGGTATCTCTTCTGATGATACTGTTGCTCGCCTCATAGAGGTGGGTGATATAGTCATCAAAATGTCCTGCGAGGAGGCTCATGAATCTGAGTGATGATTCATAAAGATAATGTGGCTGTTCATAATATATATGAAGATGGTCATAAATGCCCAGCTTTGAGCGTGGATCAAGAATTCTTGATATCGTGAGAAACCTGTTTATAAGATTCGCATCATATTCTGCTCTTGTATCCTTCATGATGTCATCAAGAAACTTCTTTATTTTCAGGTCATTATAGATGGACTGGATAAAGAAGTAGCCGATATTGAGATTCTTTGAATGCGCAACATGATCATCTGAAGAAGCAAGCTTCTTGGAAAAGTCAATATTTATATCAAGTGATACTTTTTCAGCTTTATATTCCTCATTATATTTTGCGACCTCCTGTTTTGCATATTCGAGAGGATCATCGGTGATTTTGAGCAGATCATTATGCCTGCCGATTTTCTTTATATTTCTGGTCGTGGTCTTTTTGCCGTTCCTTATTCCCTGCTGGATGAAATATGTAGGATTTTTAGAACGCCTGTCATAGTAAAGTTTCATAGAAATCAGCTCCTATGACAATTATATCATATTATACAACACCATACAACTTTTAAAAATCAAAAGCTTGACAAAAAAATAACGTTGTAATCAACGTTTTTTCAAATCAGAGGCTCTTCAACTGTCAAAGACCCGAAGTAATTATACTGACACTATATTTTAGCATTTAAAGAATTAAAATAAGAAAATCAATAAATTGGGTATATCAGTAGTATATATATGATATAATTATTTCACATTTATAAAACTTATATTATGTGGAGGTGGTATGTGTAACACAAATAAATATTGATGAAAATAAAGTTGATAATTTTTCAGATGATACATGCACAAGCCGCATTGAAAAAAAGTTGCAAAATATGTCAATGATCTTATAAAGAAGCAAATTTGGTAGAAGAAGGATTAGGGAAGAAGGTGCAAATTCAGAAATCACAAGTAATATATTATTGCAGACAGTTAGAAAAAATATAAAATTTTACAAGAAAAAGCCAAATATACGACTAGTTATTATTAAAATTATATATTGCTTTTCTACTCTACTAGTAGGTTTTTTATTTGATGAGTCTGGATAATCAAATGAATCTACAGAGTTTTTTTATTATCTTTATGATATTGCCTTGGTATCAACTTTTATGCAATTTATGTTAGAGGGTAAGGAGTGATAATATGATAAATTAATGCATGATAAAGTAGATAAAATAATTATTAAGTTAAACAAAATAGTATAAAGTGGTTGCTCTTAATTGAGTTAACTGAACAAAATTAATTTTAGCATGACTGAATCATAAAATAGTATAAGTATGATTCTGTTGAAAGATTGGTAAAAGTTTGTACATATTGCAGAAGTGAGAACAGAATATAATTTTAGGAAACATAATAAAAGAAAATAAAGAAGAGTGGGATAAATATGAAGAGTTTTGAAGTAAATATGAAAAGATTTGGTAAAAATCAGCCAAAGAAGAAAAAGTCAAAGTGGAAAAATGTTATTATTCCGAGTGTACTACTTATTATTATTTTTGTGGGATGCGCATATAAAGTTGAAAATTTAATTCAGTCTAGTGTCGTAAAACTATCAGTGGATAATGATGTTAATGCAACATGGATTGGTTCATTAGCATCATTTTGGGGAGGAATTTTAGGTGGTATTTTTTCTGGGATAATTGCTGTTTTTGGAGTGTTTTATACAATTCAATTTACAAGAGAAGCTGACAGAAATAAATTAAGACAAAGTATTCAACCATTTTTAAACGTTAATAAAGTTACTTCACAATATAAT
>NZ_DAWDDM010000265.1:0-2667 GCF_052354645.1 Catenibacterium sp. | reverse complement strand
ACGAAATAAATATCCTTTTTTTATCGTGTCCTTTTTACAGGGTCCATTTTAATTTGACTCAATCCTTTTGCTTTTACTGAATTGTATCTAAGATATCCTTCATTTTCTTTGCTAGACCTTTAGTCTTTTCTACTGATAATGAACAGATAGCGACACGAATACCAAGATTAACCTTTACAGTAAAGATATTGTTTGCCATTAAAGCTTCATGATATTTATCACGAGTTTCATTATCCATAGCAAGTGTAACGAAGAAACCTTCTTTATATGGGTAATACTTTAATCCTACTTCATCTGCTTCAGAAGTAAAGATATCTCCTCTTTCTTTTAATAACTTCACATATTTTAATCTTTCCTGATCATATTCTTCACCATGGTTATCTAATACATCTACAAATGTTTCCATTGCCCCATTGTTGATATTTGACCAAGTTGCACGAGCATTCTTTTCAAATACGATCTTTACCTGATTCACTGATTCTTTCTTCTGACCTAAGATGATTGCTGCACCACATCTTAAACCATAGCTTGTCATTGACTTAGATAATGAGAATGAAACAACCACAATCACATTATCGCTGATCTTGTCAAACTGACCAAAATAAGTCTTTGCTTCTTTCTGGCGGCTTGAGAAATCAATATAGGCAATATCATTTAATAATACAACAGCATGAGTCTTGCTGCATTCATTTAAGAAAGTAATCACTTCATCCCATTCTTCATGAGTTAAAGAATAACCAGTAGGGTTATGACATGGGTCATTGATAACAATCACTAACTTCTTCTGCTTCTTCATAGTTTCAAGACATGTTTTCTTGAAAGAGGCAATATTGAAATGATCTCCTTCAAATAAAGAATACTTAGCCATTTCAAGATTATGCATCTGAGCCATTAATGCATAACTTCCCCATGCAATTTCAGGTAGGATGACAGTCTGACCTTCATCTAAACATTCCTGAATAGTCATAGATACAGCACCAGTTCCTCCTGGAGTTGCCACTACTTCATGTTCAAGATGGCTATTACCATCTAATACCCAATCATAAGCCTTCTGTCTAAATGTAGGGTTACCAGTAAAGCTTGCTGCATACTTTGCAAGAACCTTATTATCAAGATTCTTTAAAGAATTGAAGACACTGTCCAATGCGACAAGCTGACCTTCTTCATTATATAAAGAACCGATAGTTGCATCTACAACCTGATCAGCTCCATACTTTTCTTTCGCTTCCTTTGCTTTCGCAACAATAGTAAAAACTGTATCTACTATTGGCTGCTGATTTACGCTATCTTTTACGAAATTCATACGTTATCCTCCGCTTGTTTAGTAATATAGATACTATTCTAATACGCTAATGCGTTTGAAACAAGTCAACAAAGCGATATTTCTCATTTGTTTCACAAAATCATTGTATTTTAATGTACATCATTGTACACTATGTATGGCGTTATTCTCAAACGAGAATAACGGAAAGGAGTTTGTATGAAGGATCGTTATAACCGTACAATTGATTATATGAGAATATCGATTACAGATAGATGTAACTATCATTGTGTATATTGTAATCCAGATAAATTCAAATTTCTTTCACATAATGATATTTTACGCTATGAAGAAATACTAGATATATGTAAGGTGGCAGTTAAACTAGGCATAGTAAACTTCAAGGTGACTGGTGGAGAACCAACGGTAAGAAAAGGATATCTTTCTTTTTTAAGACAGCTCAAACAACTAGAGGGTGTGAGACAGGTAACTCTTACAACCAATGGCTTATTACTAGATGCACGTACTATGGATGAATTAAAGGACATTGGGATTGATGGGATCAACTTCTCTATAGATACACTTGATTCAAAGAAATATGCTTCTATCTGTGGTAAAGATACACTTGATACAGTATTAAATAATCTTCTCTATGGTGTTTCTATTGGACTCAATATAAAAATCAATACAGTCGTAGGACCACTTTTTACACAAAGTGATTTAGAAAGCTTGATTGATTTTTGTCAAGATTTACCAGTAAGTCTTCGTTTTATAGAACTCATGCCACTTGGTTCAAATAAAAGAGAAAATAGAATAGAAGAGGTACAGTCATATTTTGCATTACATTATAATATAGAAGAAATCACAGAAAGATTAGGCAATGGTCCTGCACATTATATAAGAATAAAGAATATGAAATGTGTCATTGGCTTTATTGAAGCCTTACATCATAAGTTCTGTCATGAATGTAATCGTGTGCGTTTGTCTAGTACAGGATCATTAAAATTATGCTTATTTCATAAGAATAGTATCGCATTAAAACCTTATATAGGTGACGAAATCAAACTAGAAGAAGTAATGAGAGATGCCATTTATATGAAGCCAGAACAGCACCATTTTGAAGATGAACAAAGTGGTACTGTGATGAATCAAATAGGAGGGTAATATGGAATTTACACATTTTGATGAAGATGGAAACGCCATTATGGTGGATGTATCTGATAAAGAGATTACAAAAAGAACAGCTTATGCAAGAGGGACTATTCAAGTCAATCATGAGATTATTGAGCATATTAAAAATAATACAATAGAAAAAGGAGATGTTCTTGGCGTGGCAAGAATTGCAGGTATTATGGCCGCAAAAAAGACAAGTGATATGAATCCTCTTTGACATATATTAATGATTA
>NZ_DAWDDM010000264.1:0-2698 GCF_052354645.1 Catenibacterium sp. | reverse complement strand
TCATTTTTAAGCGCCTTTTTATTTAATGTCCTTGACACGGGGTCCACATTATTTTCACGTTAGTCCTTAAATAAGCCTTTTTATATCAATATTATTTTTTCTTGCTAGGGTTCACTCTTGACAGCAGTGCTATTGTCTCAATATGGCTCGTAAATGGAAACATATCATAAGGATATACATCCTTAAAATCATATCCTAGTTTTCTAAATAACTTTAAATCTCTTACCTGTGTATGAGGATCACAAGAAACATAAACAATTTCTTTTGGCTTTAAAGAAACAGCTGCTTTAATAAATGTTTCAGTAGAACCACTTCTTGGTGGATCCATAATAATCACATCTACATCTACTTTATGTTTTGCTGCTTCTACCATGAATTCAGTCGCATCCCCCTGAATAAACTTAATATTTTCAACCTTATTAAAAGTTTTATTCAGTTTTGCATCCTTCACGGCATCCTTATTAAGTTCTACCCCAATAACCTGTTTCGCATTCTTGCTCGCAATAAGCCCTATTGTCCCAATACCACAATATGTATCCATGATTTTAGGATCTTTAACTGTAATAAGAGATAAAGCTTTACTATATAATGCTTCACACTGATCATGGTTGATCTGATAGAAAGAACGTGGAGAAATCTTAAAAGTCATTCCACATAGTTCATCTACAATAAAACCTTTCCCAAAAAGAACCTTTTCTTGTTCACCTAATACAATACTTGTCTGTCTTTTATTTGTATTTAAGACAATACTCTTAATAGAAGGAAAAGCTTTCACAAGCTGATTACAGAAGTTCTTAGAACCTTTAAAGATAGCTTCATTAGATACAATGACAACTAATGTCTGATTTGTCTTGACTGCACGTCTAATAAGAATATGTCTAATTTCCCCTCTTCTTCTTTGTGGATCATAGATAGAAACTCTATACTTTCTAAATAGTACAGCTATTTTACTAATAATTGCATCTGTCTCCTGATCATGAATGAGACAAGATTTATAAGGAATAATACGATGAGAATTCTCTTCATATAAACCATAGTTATATGTCTTATCAAAGGCAATAATTGTCTTATTACGATAGTAATAAGGATCTTCCATACCTGAGACTGGGTGTACATTGACCTTTAAATCCTTAAAAATCTTCTTACATTCTTCATTCTTATATTCTAAAGACTTAACATATCCTTGATTAATAAACTGACAGCTTCCACATTTTTTCGCTATATCACATTTCATTATAATTCTCCTAGCCAGTTCTTTAGGAAGTCATGGACTTCATAAAGTGTTTTGATTTCTAATCTTTCCTGTGGTGTATGAATATCAATACAGTTTGGTCCCATAGTCACAATATCCATATCTGGAAATATTCGACTCATATAACCTGTTTCTAATCCACCATGAGTCGGTACTTCTTTGAGTTCTTTATCATATGCTTTTTTATAAGCTTCCTTGTAAGACTTACGTAACTGAGAATCAGGATCATAGCTCCAACCATAATACTCATCTGATGATGTCACACTTAAACCAAATAAAGAAGCAAATGTTTCTACTTCATTTACAAGTAGTTTAAGATTGATTTCATTCTCACTACGTAATAATAGAATAAGCTCTACAGCCTTTTCTGTTGTTTCCATAATTCCCAAGTTCAAAGAAAGAACTGGAAAATGATTGAAGTAATAAGAATACTTTTCTACACCATATGGACATAACGCAAGAAAATGAATTAGTGCATCACTATCTAAGATTACATGACCACTCTGTTCTTCTTCTAATGTATAATCTAAAGGTTCTAATGGATAAAGAGCCTTCTGTTCTTCCATTTTTTCATGAATAAAAGCCTTCAATTCTTCTTTATTACTTGTAGATTGGAATGTAAATAAACCATCTCTACAGATTGCATTAGACTTCTGTCCTGCATTAAGTGAAGAGAAACGAATATCAAAGCCATTATCTAAACATGCTTTTAGTACAAGTCCGGCAATCTTAATTGCATTACCTCTACCTTCTTTAATCGCATCACCAGAATGACCACCTAGTAATCCTTTTACATAGAATTTATATCCCTGATCATGAGATTCTACAAATGTCGCATTCTTTCTAATAGTTAACTGAACGCCACCTGCAGAAGAAACATTTGTTTCTCCTACTACATCACCATCTAAAGAAATCATCTTGCGAGCATGAATCCAATTCTTATCTACATGAGTAATACCATCCATAGTTGTTTCTTCCTGAACAGTAAATAAGCATTCTAAACGAGGATGTTTAAAGCTGTTATCACTTAATAAAGCAAGCATGATAGCCACTGCCACACCATCATCTGCTCCTAAAGTTGTTTTTGTTGCATGTAAATAACCATCTTCTTCATAGATTTCTAAAGGATCAGTGAGGAAGTCATGGTTACTATCTACATCTTTTTCAGCTACCATATCCATATGACCCTGTAATAAAATAGGTGCATGATCATCATATCCAGGACTTGCTTCCTTATAAATAATAATGTCCCCTATTTCATTTCTTGCATAATCAAGTTCATGATTCTGTGCAAATTCTTCTATATAATTGCCTAGTAATTCTTCATGTCCTGAAGGATGAGGAATACTACAAATAGTTTTAAAATAGTCTAATACATCTTTTATCATAGCTAACTGCCACTCAAAATGTGATTAAATATACTCACATCGAGATAATGTAAGTTCT
>NZ_DAWDDM010000263.1:0-2721 GCF_052354645.1 Catenibacterium sp. | reverse complement strand
TATATTTATCTGTTAACGTGTATAAATAAGTGATTCTTCCTTATTTTTAAGAATTCTAAATGAAGAAACCACCAACGCCATAATAAGTACAACTGTCATGAAGCCAATAACAATAAACATCATATCACTAGAAACATGCACATTCAGACTCGTAAGTGTCTTATTAAAGCCATCTACTTCAGCACCTGCTCCTAATTGACTTGATACGCCCTGACTTGCTAGTTGTTTAGTTATATCTCCTGTCACCCCATTTAAGATTGTATGACCAAATGACTGTGCTAAAGCACCAGAAACAAAGTAAGCAATAAGATAAGATGGTATCATCATCCATACTAATTCTGTCATCAATTGACCAAAAATTCTCATTTTTGTCATACCTAACGAAAGCATAATAGCTATTTCTTTCTTTCTTGCATTAAGCCAGAGCATAAGAAGAAGCGCAACAACTATTCCAGCAAAAATCAATGCACCATAAAATAATTTATCGGCCATTCCATATAGAGATGAAATAGACATCTGTAAAGCTGGATAATTAGAAACACCATTTATCAGAACATAATTTCTCCAATCAATATCAAGCTTCTCTAATACTTTGATGACCTGTTTTAAATCATATTGACCTTTCACAAAGAAAGTAGCGTCTTGATAAACAGCTGTCTTTTCTGTTTCACCATATACCTGTGCTGCACTATGCACATCAGTGATTAAAGTATTTTCATATAGTTCCTGGGGTGCACTTGCGCCACCCTTATTATGCCCATCAAAGAGGCCCTTAATTTCTACTTCAACAATCTCATCTGCCTGCTTTTCATTATCCGCATCATATAAATTTGATTTGATTTTAAGATGGTCTCCTACCTTTAAATGATTCTTTAAAGCAAGATCCTTATGCATCAAAATCTTATTTCTATCACCAGCTTTAAGATGCTCTCCTTCTACTAATTTATAAGCCCCTGATACAAACTTATTTTCTTTTGAAGAATCATTCACACCTGTAAGCATTACTGTACTTTTAAAGTTTTTTGCTCTTTCAGGTGATTGATAAGCCAATGTTTCAGGTGTTTCTACAATATCATAATCCACTAAATCCGCTACACTATTGATTCTCTTTACATAAGAATCAATCTCTTTACACTGAGCAATCTGGCTAATATCCTGTCCTTTTACATTGCCTCCGCCTCTAGGCGTTCCAGGATTATATTGTCTATTGATTTCCATTGAAAAACTATTTGTGATATTTCCTAAACTCTTCTTAGACGAAAGATCTGTGGCATCTTTTAAGGCTAAGCCTAATACACCTAATGTAGACATGATTGCAATCACAGATATCATAATAAGTGATTTAAGTTTTTTTCTTGTTACATAAGCCCATGCATTTTTGATCATATACTTCTCTCCCATTAAACAATCTGTAATTTCTTATCCTTAAGTTCTAGAACAACATCTGCACTTTGAGCAAGTTGTTTGCTATGAGTCACAACAATCACACACTTATTGCGTTCTTTCGCCATCTTCTTCAATATTGTGATTATTTCATCTGCTGTATTCTCATCTAAATTCCCTGTTGGTTCGTCTGCAAGAATGACAGGTGCTTTAGATGCTAAGGCACGTGCAATAGCAACTCTTTGCTGCTGTCCACCAGAAAGTTTCATAACATTTCTTTTTATCTGATTTGGATTCAAGCCTAATTCGATCAATATTGAGGAAGATGCTTTTTTATCAACCAATCTCACATTTTCTAATGGTGTCAAATAATCAATCAAATTATAATTTTGAAAGACCAAGGAAATATGATGTCTTCGATGATAACTATAACCTTTTTGTTTAATATCTTCTTGTTCAAAAAGAATATGTCCCTCTTGTGGTTCATCTAATCCTGCCAATAATGACAATAATGTTGATTTGCCTGCACCAGAGGCACCAATAATGGCATAGAACTGGCCGCTTTCAAATGTCTGATTCACATCTTCTAAAATATTCTCTCTTGTATTCTTATAGCGATAGCTTACATTATCTATTTCTAATATAGTCATATTAATCTCCTAACTCATTTTTGATAAAATCTCTTGGGGCTTCTTTATTAAAAACATTCCACATGTCGTTATAACTGAAATGATGATTACACCTGCTAGAATCCCATAACTTCCTATAAAAGTCATTCCTTCTTGTCTGAATCCATATTCAAGTAATAGAGAATATGCATTCTTTAATAAAACATTGATCACATATTTCAGGAATATATGACCTAATCCAAAAGAAAGAACCGCCGCTGGTATTGAAACAAATAATAATTCACAAATAAATTGACCAAGAATTTCCGATTTGTGGAATCCTACTGATAACAAAATACCTATTTCATAAAGTCTCTCTCTTAACCATAAAATTAAAATTAAAGAAAGAACGACAAGTGCAACAACAATTAAAGAACATACAATCACTTTTATAATATATTGTATATGTGTAATTGCCTCTAATGTTTCCTCATATGTCTGCGTATCCATTTCAACAAAATCATCTGGATGATTCTTTTCTAATTGCTTCATCATTAAACGGGTATCCTTTAAATGATCAAAGTACATGATTATTTTATGAACATTGTTTGTCTGTTGTGAAGAATAATCCATAAACAACATATTTTCACTAAAATCTGATGTTAAACCTGTATATCTTTCTTGTTTCTTACCAGAAAAAATACCAATAATCTCATATTTCTTATTATTG
>NZ_DAWDDM010000262.1:0-2742 GCF_052354645.1 Catenibacterium sp. | reverse complement strand
ATACAATGTTATGTGATATTCGTGAAACAGAAAATACTTATGAAATGAATATTGCTCTTCCTGGATATAAGAAAGAAGATATTGCTTTGGAACTTAAGAATGGCTACTTAAAAGTATCAGCATCTGCTAAGAAAGAAGAAACTACAGGACGTATTGTAAGACGTGAAAGATATAGTGGTAACTGTTCTAGAAGCTTCTATGTAGGTGAAGAATTTACTGAAGAAGATATCAAGGCTAAGTTTGATAATGGTGAATTAATGATTTCAGTTCCTAAGGAAGCTCCAAAGAGAATAGAAAAGAAATCAATTACAATCTACTAATAACACGAGACGAAGAATCCCATGTTTAAATTTGATAAAGGAGATGTTATTTATGAGATTTTTACCTGGTTTCTATGATGTGTTTGATGATATGTTTGATGATGGCTGGATGAGTCCATCAACTAATGCAATGCAGTGTGATATCAAGGAAGTAGACAACAACTATGAAATGAATATTGCCCTTCCTGGATATAAGAAAGAAGATATTTCTCTAGACTTGACTGATGGTTATTTAACAGTTTCTGCTAATACTAATCAGGATAAGGAAGAAAAAGATAAGAACGGTAAGGTTATCAGAAGTGAACGTTATACAGGCAGCTGTTCAAGAAAGTTCTATGTTGGTGAGGGTTATAAAGAAGAAGACTTCACTGCTAAGTTTGAGAATGGTGAATTAATGATTACTTTCCCTAAGACTGAACCTGAAAAGATTGAAGAAAAGAAACCTATTATGATTGAATAGTTCATAACACGAGACGAAAAATCCCATGTTTAAATTTGATAAAGGAGATGTTATTTATGAGATTTTTACCTGGTTTCTATGATGTGTTTGATGATATGTTTGATGATGGCTGGATGAGTCCATCAACTAATGCAATGCAGTGTGATATCAAGGAAGTAGACAACAACTATGAAATGAATATTGCCCTTCCTGGATATAAGAAAGAAGATATTTCTCTAGACTTGACTGATGGTTATTTAACAGTTTCTGCTAATACTAATCAGGATAAGGAAGAAAAAGATAAGAACGGTAAGGTTATCAGAAGTGAACGTTATACAGGCAGCTGTTCAAGAAAGTTCTATGTTGGTGAGGGTTATAAAGAAGAAGACTTCACTGCTAAGTTTGAGAATGGTGAATTAATGATTACTTTCCCTAAGACTGAACCTGAAAAGATTGAAGAAAAGAAACCTATTATGATTGAATAGGCATTTGAAAAGGAAGCACGAGCTTCCTTTTTTCATACTGTACGCATGTAATTATAGACCTGTTTCTTAAAACTCTCCCAGTTCATTGATCCAGACTGCCCTTCTATCATTGGTCTAGGACATTCTTTTCCTGACCAATCATGATGCATGCGGAGTTGATCTACACTGAGGTTATATTGTTTTAATAATGCAGCAGCAAGTTTGGCTGCATTTTTTTCTGCAATATATAAATGGCCATCTGAATTGACACATATTTCTATCGCAATAGACGCACTATTACCTGGCATGACACCATCTCCTGCATGTCCTGCCTGCTGGTTAAGTGGTAATGATTGGTAGATACTGTGGTCATCCACAGTATAATGCCAGGAAGCAGAACGTACATTACCTGTATATTGAAGTTTAGCATGACTCAAAGCATCGGCTCCTTTACTTGTATTATCTGTTGTATGAATCGTAATATACAGTGGTCTCATTGCATAATGAGTACGATGACTACTTGTTTCAGGAATCATATAATCTTTGTAGAGTGGTATCCCAGTTGTATTCTCTATAGAATTATTGACATCTATACTCACATATTGAGAAGAAACCCACCCCTTCCCTTCTATATACATATAACGTCCTGCTTCTTTTGTAACATGATAACTTCCTGCAGGAACAGTATTAGAAGTAGCATAGTAAGAGAATGGTGCACTATACAGCGTCTTAGAAGCACTAAATGTAATTGTATTAGAGATTGTAAGAGGCTGTACACCTACATAACTATTATGACTATATTTCTTACCATCTAGCCCTGTATAAGTAAGTCCATCAAAACTACTACATTCTATTGGTCTAGATAAGAGATGGTTACTTATTAATATATGATCACTTTTAATAATGACTTGTGTTGGTGTATAACTAGGAAAACTAATAATAAGTAATACTACAACCAATATATTCTTCAGTATTCTCTTCTGTTTTATTGTCAGTTTTTGATGTTTCATAAGTTTATCCTTCTTCCATTGCATTGTCATTATAATACTAATATAAGATTATGAATAATTTTTTAACTTAACCAACCCATTAACATACTGTAATTTTCATTGATGCAAAAATGAAAACGCTTATTTTTTCACAAGACCTTTATAAGCCTAAAAAACGCTATTTTAAGCCCTTTTTATACTATTTTTTACATGCTGTTTTCTTGAGTTTCATTGACTTTAAAAGCATGGTGTCATATAATTTTGACAGGTGATAACCCTCACCTTGAATCAACAGTCATTTAGTAATGAAAGGAGTAAAAAAATGATTTATTCAAAAGAAGTTGAAGAAATGTATTGCGTTAAACAGGGCGGCAATCATGGTTGTGCCCCAATTCCTGAAGAAGGCAAATGGGTTTATTCTAAAGAAATCAAGGATATTTCTGCTTACACTCATGGTATCGGATGGTGTGCTCCACAGCAGGGTGCTTGTAAACTTTCTTTAAACGTTAAGGAAGGTATCATTGAAGAAG
>NZ_DAWDDM010000261.1:0-2750 GCF_052354645.1 Catenibacterium sp. | reverse complement strand
CTCGTTACATATATACGTAACACTAATTGTTATTTGTGTTGGTGGTCCAATTAAAAAAATAACCGTTACTAGAGGAACGGTTATTCTTCAATCTCATCTTTTGTAAGTATACCAACAATTCTCTCAACTGCAAGTAACATAGGAACACCAGAAGTAAGCGCCCCATGCTTCACTTTTCCATCTGCCACATAAATCACATCATCACATAGATGTTCCATAGAACCAACATTTTCACTTGAAAGCATGATGACCTGATAATGTTTAGTTTTGTATTTTCTAATTTCTTCAAAAATCAGATTTTCTAGAGCTTTGTCATAGATGATCATGATAACTGAAGTTTCTCCTTCAGGAATATCCTGTGCGGGATAAAGATTATCCACAAACCCATAGCAGTAATATCCAATATGAGAAAATGTGCGCGCTATATATTTTGAAAACTCTGCGCAATGTCTAAGTCCTAATACAAAAAAATTATCTGCACTCTGAATAATTTCTGCAGCTCTTTGAATACCATCTTGATATTGTTTAGTATTTGTATAAGCTACAAAACTCATGAAATTAGTACTATCTTGTTTTGCTTTAATTGATTGAGTGTGGATATGATCTTTTAATTTGTATTTTAATTCTAAGAACCCTGAACATCCCATCTTCTTACAAAATCGTATAACTGTTGCTGTAGAGACATGTGTATCATGTGCCAATTCACGAATACTTTCATCCATGACTTTATCCCTATTCATCATGACATAATTGTATACCTGCGCTTCTGTCTCATTTAAACTACTGACTTGAGCATATGTAAAATCCAAAATACTCACCCCTATACCCTCCGTGATATTATTATATACCTAAATTTATTCGAAATCATTTAAATCTGATAGTAAACTCACGAATCGCAAAACAATGACATCTAACACGTGATTTAAAAGTAAAATTTATATTTTTTCTATGTACATTAAAGATTAATACAAACTATCAATAAATATTTAGTAGTATGCTACAAATAAGGATGCTTATTAGTGCGACGGTATTAAATTAAACGACTAAATACTAAAAACCTCTTTGATTTTAAAATAAGCTATCCTCGTATATTCATCACATACTCAAACAAATGTAAATACAACATTAACCAATATATTCAATAATTTCTATTTTTGCGCAATATACAGATTAAGAGATGCTTCATCACATATGAATTCACCATAGCCATCAATAATATCAATAATATGATTTCCATCTGTCATATGTTTATACTTCTTACCTACAAACATACGTTTTGTGCCACCTTTACTATTAGTGAGTATGACTGCAAGTCCTGTTTCATAAGTCCATCCTATCACATCTGGATCATCTATATAATCATGTCTTATTCCTTCTACATATTGTTTTCTTAGCTTCAACATATAATCTAATATGTCTTTTTTGGGATTGATATGATCATGAGGGATTCCATAATAGTCACCATAGAAGATACATGGATAGCCTTGTTCTCTTAGCAAGATGCAGGCATAGGCTTGCGGTTTGAACCAGTCTTCTATAAAAGAAGCAAGTGCCTGTCCTGGTTGTGTATCATGGTTATCCACAAATGTGACAGCATACTTGTCATATCTTTGTACTAACGTATTATTGAAGAGTTCTCGCATATCATAATAACCATTAGAATGACTGGCATCATAGAAATGATAGTGTAATGGTACATCAAATAGACTCATACAGAAGTGTGTAGATTCTAGATAATGACATAAATGGTTAATATCACCCCAGTATTCTCCTACAGTAAAGAGTTCTTTTTTAGAATGTTTACGCATTATAGTGATCCAATGTTCATAGAAAGATGAGTCTATATGCTTAATGGCATCACATCTAAAGCCATCTAGATGAGTAATGTCTTTATACCAAAGTCCCCATTGAATAGCTTCTTCGACTACTTCAGGATTATTGTAGTCTAAATCTGCACCCATTAAATAATCATAATTTTCATATTCATCATCAACATTCTCACTGAAGTGTTTTCCCTTAAAAAGATAAAGACCATGTTGATGTTTAGATGCATCATAATCTACACTCGTGAAATGTTTTGAATTATATATAAAGTCAGAATATTTATCTCTAGATGGAAATGAGAAGTATGTAGAGGCACGAATGACTCTTTTTCTTTTAGATACTTTATGTCTATGATAAGCATCTACCTTATAGGCAATGACTTGTTCCATGGCATCGGCACCCATGAGATGATTCAATACAATATCTGCATAGACACCTATTCCAAATAGATGAAACATCTTAATACACCAGAGATATTCCTTCTTTGTGCCATATTTGGTACGTATTGTATTCTTGCTTTTAAATTCCCCTAAGTCATAATGATCATATACACCATATCCTGTATCATTGACTCCATATGCACCTTTATAAGCAGGAGGAAAATATAAGTAACTAAATATATCGACTATTGTGATTAGATGTGTTCAAATCTCCTCAAAGGAGAGCGTTAAAATGAAAACATCAAATATCACAAATTATAAATTAAAGGATTTTACTGAACTTTTAGGCGTATCTGTTAAGATGTTATAACGTTGAGATAGAAAAGGAACTTTAAAGGCAAACCGAACCAAAACTAAAGGCATTATTATACTTATAATCATCATTTACTAAATCAAGTTACATTTTTAAGATAGTTTTGTAATGTAAAAGAATTATTTGAATACCCACAGACCACAGGTTAGTGAAAATTAAATTTTATTAACGCC
>NZ_DAWDDM010000260.1:0-2751 GCF_052354645.1 Catenibacterium sp. | reverse complement strand
GTTCTATTAGAGGGGGCAAGACGTGTTGGTAAGTCAACTATTGCGGAAAATTTTGCGAAGAATGAGTATAAGTCATATATTTTGATAGACTTTTCAAAGACAACAAATAATATTCTTGAATGTTTTGATGATATAGGTAATCTAAATATATTTTTTCTAAGATTGCAGGCTGAAACAGGAATAACATTATATGAACATGAGTCTCTTATTATTTTTGATGAAGTACAGTTATTTCCTAAAGCAAGACAAGCAATTAAACATCTTGTTGCAGATGGTAGATATAGTTATCTAGAAACAGGATCTTTGATATCAATTAAGAAGAATGTAAAGGATATTCTTATTCCTTCTGAGGAGATGAAGATTCAGATTTACCCAATGGACTATGAAGAGTTCTGTACTGCCACAGGTAGTAATTATGGATTGTTGAAAGATATATATAATATGGGTAAAGCCATTGGTCAGGCTACAAATCGTAAGTTAATGAGAGATTTGAGAATATATATGGCTGTTGGGGGAATGCCACAAGCTGTAGAAGCCTATGTAAATGGTAAAAACTTTTCAGAAATAGATATGGTCAAAAGACAGATTATTAATCTGTATGAAGAAGATTTTAAGAAGATTGATGCTTCTGGTAGATTATCAGCTATGTATCATTCAATTCCTGCTCAGCTCGCAAAAGATACAAAAAAATATCGCATAACAACTGCGATAGGTAAGAAGAATAATGTAAGAAGTGAAGAATTATTATATGAGTTGATTGATTCAAAGACAGTGCTACCATGTTTTAATACAACGGATCCTAAAGTGAGTTTGGCAGATACAAAAGATTTTGATAGTTATAAGCTATATATTGCGGATACTGGTTTGTTTGTCACACTTATGTTTATTGATCGCCCAGCAACAGAAAATGAAATATATGCAAAACTATTATCTGATAAGTTGCCTATTAATCTTGGTTATTTGTATGAAAATCTAATGGCTCAGATGATTGCTGCATCAGGAAGAGAATTGTACTATCATACTTGGGATAAAAAAGGAAGTACACATTATTATGAGGTTGATTTTCTAATATCAGATGGAAGTAAAATCAAAGTATTTGAGGTGAAATCTTCAGGTATTGGAAAACATGAATCAATCAATGAGTTCTGTAAGAAGTATTCCAATAGTGTGAATAAGTCATATTTGATTTCACAAAAAGATATAGGCAAAGAGAATAGTTTATTGTTTAGACCGTTTTATCTTGTACCTTTTTGTATAGATTAACATAAATGTATATGTTTCTTTCTGTAAAAATATCAGGTGTTTATCAAGTGATACGATAAATAGTTTTGTTGATACATTAGTATTTGAATTGTAATTAATCTATTATTCGAAATTAGTGAGGTCTTGCGTTTTATTCACGAAAAGTGTATTTAAATCCTATTTTCTTGAATGTAACAAATTAAGTTATATATTGTAGATATATGATATCACATAAGAGAAAGGAGGATGTGAAATGTTGAAGGTAGTAAATAATAGCAGAGCAAAAAAAGTTGTGAAGTATTTTGTAACATCATTTGTTTTAATTTCTTTATTAATTGGTAGTTTTGGCTGTACAAGTAACACAAAAGATAAGGCATCTATTAAGGAAGGTGCAGTATTAGCAAAATCATATGATGAGATAATTGATATGAAACATAATAATAAACAGTTTATTGTCTTGTTCACGTTATTGGATTGTAAATATTGTAATGATTTTCATAAAATGCTGGTCAAATATCTAAAAAAGAATGATATAAAAATCTATGAAGTTGTACTGGATACTGAATTTCCTTTAGATGAGATTTCAAAAAATGTAAGTAATGAATTTCCTAAGTTGAAGTATGCACCAACAATATATCTAATAAATAAAAATAAAATTGAATCTGAGTTCAAGTATGAAAAATCGAATAAGTTAGAAGAACGATTTGATAAGTGGGTTGATAGAATCTGATTTAGGGTTATTGTATTTTATTCAAGAAAAGTGCATTTAAATCAGAAATAATTGAATTTATGCAGATATTAATGTAATTTGTAATTGTAAGAAGTACTTCTACATTAAATATTATCAGAAAGGAGATTTGCTATGAATAAAATAATAACGTGTTTGAATAACAGAGTAGTGAAGATAATTTTGAGTTTAACGCTATTAGTGATGATGGTATGTACTATACCTAAAATATCAGATGTCAATGCACAATCAGGTGAAGGTGTAGATGTATGCACATGGTATAGTGCAAATGGTTTTAAATCATATGCACAGTGTCAAAAATGGTTAGAGTTCAAACAAAAACCTTATAATAAAGCAAATCAAAAGAAAATAATGAATTGTGCAACAGAAGCAGGTATTACTGTAGGTGTTTCAGCTATTACAGATTTATTGGTAGTTAATCCTGCAAAAGCAGCTAAAGTTTTCGGAACCACTTTCATTGTGTGTATGTTTGGATATTAGAAGTTAATCACTAATTATGCATAGAAGTTGAAGTGAAAAATTATGAAAAAGAAAGATTATATTCGTATTGCACGTAAAAATATTTCGCTTGCTATTAGTGTTATGATTGCTAATTTAGTAATGAATGAAACAATGACAGCATGTATAGTTAATACAGTATTAGTAGTAGTCATTATGCTTTTATTTGACATAATACATTTAACAAATAAAACATAATGATACATTGCAAACCAGAATCTTTAAGGCAGGTTTTTCAATAACTAATAGCCATTATAGATGAA
>NZ_DAWDDM010000259.1:0-2768 GCF_052354645.1 Catenibacterium sp. | reverse complement strand
GTGAGAACTTACATTATCTCGATGTGAGTATATTTAATCACATTTTGAGTGGCAGGTGCCATATGTCTTTGAATGTTGGTAAGATTATCAAGGCTCAGGGTCCAGTTGTCGATGTACAGTTCGCTGCTGATAAAGATCTTCCAGATCTAAATACAGCTATCAAAATTGATAACCATGGTGAAGAGTTAACTGTAGAAGTTGCTCAGCATATTGGTGATGATATTGTAAGATGTATCGCAATGGGTCCTACTGATGGTTTAACAAGAGGTATGGATGCTGTGGATACTAATGCACCTATTAGTGTTCCAGTAGGTAATAAAACACTTGGTAGAATGTTCAACGTATTAGGACATTCTATTGATGGTAAAGATGAATTGACTGATGAAAAACATATGCCAATTCATAGATCAGCACCTACATTTGCTGATCAGAGAACAGAAACTGAAATTCTTGAAACAGGTATTAAAGTCGTTGACTTGATCTGTCCATTCATCAAGGGTGGTAAGATTGGGTTGTTCGGTGGTGCCGGTGTAGGTAAGACAGTTCTTATCCAGGAATTCATCAACAACATCGCAACTGAACATAACGGTTTATCAGTATTCGCCGGTGTTGGTGAACGTTCTCGTGAAGGTAATGATTTGTACTATGAAATGAAAGAAAGTGGTGTATTAGATAAGACAACACTAGTGTTTGGTCAGATGAATGAACCACCTGGATCAAGACTTAGAGTTGCATTATCAGCACTTACTATGGCGGAATATTTCCGTGATGAACAGGGACAGGATGTCTTACTATTCATCGATAATATCTTCCGTTTCACTCAGGCTGGTTCAGAAGTATCTGCCCTACTTGGACGTGTTCCATCTCAGGCAGGTTATCAGCCAACTCTTGCAACTGAAATGGGTCAGTTACAGGAACGTATTACTTCAACTAAACAGGGTTCTATTACATCTGTACAGGCTGTATATGTACCTGCCGATGATATGACTGACCCTGCTCCAGCAACTACATTCACACACCTTGATGCAAGAGTTGTACTTGATCGTAGTATTGCAGCATTAGGTATTTACCCTGCAGTAGATCCACTAAACTCTTCTTCTAGAGGTCTTGATCCAAATGTTGTTGGTAAAGAACATTATGAAGTGGCTCATGGAGTAACTCAGATGTTACAGAAATATCAGGAATTACAGGATATTATCGCAATTCTTGGTATGGATGAATTGAGTGAAGAAGATAAACTAATCGTTGCACGTGCAAGAAGAATTAGAAACTTCTTATCACAGCCATTTACTGTTGCAGAACAGTTTACTGGTTTAGATGGTAAGTATGTACATGTAGAAGATACAGTAAAAGGATTTAAAGAAATTCTAGAAGGCAAATATGACGATTTACCAGAGCAGGCTTTCCATAATGTAGGTACTATTGAAGAAGCAGTAAAGAAAGCTGAATCTTTAAGTGAGTAAATTTCATTTACATATCGTCACTCCTAAAGGTACCTACAGGGATGTAGACGTAGATATTCTGAACATTAGAACAACTGATGGTCAGATGGGTATACTTGCTCACCATATGCCATTGGCGAGTGGTGTGGAAATCGCCGAAATGAATTATAGGATTGATAAAGACAAATATGAATTCGCTGTTGGTGGTGGATTTGTTTATGTAGATGGTGATAACACTGTTACACTTATTGTGAATGATATTGAATCACCAGAAGAAATCGACCTACGTAGAGCTGAAGAAGCAAAGGCAAGAGCTGAAGAGAGATTAAGATCAAAGAATCCAGAAGTCGATTTACAGCGTGCTGAAATTGCGTTAAAGAAGGCTATTACACGTATTCATGTCAAAAACAATTACTAGGATCCAGGGTTATTCCCTGGATTTTCTTTTGGAGAAATTATGAAGAGAGAATATGTGAGAGTGAAAGATTATATACCTGATATATATGTAGAGTTGCGATATGCAACAGAACGTAATTTTACACATACTAAAGTATATGATTTTGATGAAGCGTATTTAAGAAGAGGAACTACACTTAAACTTAAGAAGGTTCAGGAAGAGTTAAAAGAAATAGGTTATAGTCTAAAAATCTGGGATGCCTATAGACCATTTACTGCACAACAATACTTCTGGGAACTGATCCATGATGATGAGTTTGTTGCTGATCCGACAAATGGTCCAAAGACACATAATTTTGGAAATGTTGTAGATGTGACTCTTGTAAAGAGTGATGGAAGTGAAATAGAGATGCCTACAGAGTTTGATGATTTTACGAGTCAAGCAAGTAGAGATTATTCATGGTTAACAGGTAATCCTCTTAAACATGTTCTATTACTAGAAGAAACAATGGAGAAGTATGGCTTTATAGGATATGAGGGTGAATGGTGGCATTATACAGATGAAGATTTTTATGACTATATAGAATTCAGGCCAAATGAAAGACACAGCTAATAAACTGGAACTTCAATGGTTCTGTCCAGGTAGATAATAAAGGACCTCAATACAAAATAGTTGATGGTAAACGTGTTTAGAAGAGTGCTTAGTCACTCTTTTTTTTGATGAAATAATTTTGAAATTCGATGATGACAGGATGAAGGTTGAAATTGATGAAAAATAACTTAAAAGATTTCGATTTTCTATAGAAGCCAAGAAACTGAGAAAAGAAAATTCCCCCCTTAAGATCAGAGTCATTAAAAGGGAGTATCGATATACTGATAATAAGAATAAGAAGCAATGAGAAATCATGATATAATTCACTAATCTTAGAA
>NZ_DAWDDM010000258.1:0-2773 GCF_052354645.1 Catenibacterium sp. | reverse complement strand
GCGAGCACCGATATCTACACGCGTAAGATCGTCGTCAGCGGCAGTTGTGTATATGAGTCAGTTACAGAATGGTGTAGAAAGAATTACAAAAGTTATGATGATTGGCTTACTTGGACTCATTGTAGTTCTTGCAGTACATGGTTTGACACTTGATAATGCGATGGCAGGTGTTAAATTCTATTTATATCCAGACTTTAATAAGATCAAACATATTGGTTTATTAAATGTAATCGTAGCGGCAATGAACCAGTCTTTCTTTACTTTAAGTATTGGTATTGGTTCAATGGCGATATTCGGTAGCTATTTAAAGAAAGATAAAACTCTTTTAGGGGAAGCAGTGAATGTTGCAGTGTTAGATACATTTGTCGCTATTGTGGCAGGTCTTATCATCTTTCCAGCATGTTTCTCATTTGGAGTAAATCCTGACAGCGGTCCTAGTCTGATTTTTATTACTTTGCCTAATGTCTTTTTATCAATGACAGGAGGTAGAATCTGGGGTGCTCTATTCTTCCTATTTATGGCTTTCGCATCATTATCTACAGTCATTGCAGTATTTGAAAATATTATTGCCTGCACAATGGAATTATGGAACATCACAAGAAAGAAATCAGTAATCATTAATTTAATTCTTATTACTGTATTCTCATTACCTTGTGCTTTAGGATTTAATGTCCTTGACTTCTTGCAGCCTCTTGGCAGTGGTTCAACAATATTAGATTTAGAAGACTTTATCGTAAGTAATCTTCTCTTACCACTTGGTTCTCTTGTTTATTTATTATTCTGTACTTCTCGCTTAGGATGGGGATTCAAGAATTATCAAACAGAAGCCAATATGGGTGATGGTCCTAAGATTCAGAACTGGATGCAGGGTTATCTTACAATTATATTGCCTATTGCGGTCATATTCGTATTTATCAGCAGTTTGATTTAAACAGTGGATTCCACTGTTTTTTTCTTTAGAGAATTCTTCTTAATATGAGTATAATATAAATAGAGAGAGAAAGGAGGCTTTTTATGACAAAGCAACAATATCAATTATGGATTTTAGAACATCAATCAGATGATTATATTTTAGAAAGAAAGAATGAAGATCTTATACAGCTTGATACATCCTATGCAGTAGCTTCTGTACAGTTTTCTTCTATTGAAGACAATACACTAGTAGAAATTTCTATTGTTTCAAAGAAGGATGAGCGTACTAAATTTTATCTTCATTTTGAATTGAAGGAAGAAGAACATGCTAAAAAACTCTTTGATGAGATGGTTGAAACACTAATTCGCTTAAAGGGCGAAAAGAAAGTCAGAGTATTATTATCTTGTTCTGCTGGTTTAACAACTTCGATGTTTGCATCTATGCTTACTGAAGCGACTGATACGTTAGGATTAGATTATGAATTTAATGCAGTAAGTTATATGAATATTTATGAAGAGGCGGATCATTATGATTTAATACTGATTGCACCTCAGATTGGTTATATGCTGAATCGTTTAAGAAGCAGTCTCCCCGATCATCTTATTCTACAGATACCTACAGCTTATTTTGCATCCTATAATACAGGAGAAACAATACAGTTTATACAAAAATCATTGAATGATTATTGTAGAAAGAAAAACGAAAATAAGAAAAAAATATGTCATTGTAAGAAATCTCAAAAGCGTATTTTATCCATTGTTATTCAAATCAATAAAAATAAGCAGCGTATCTCTTATCGTCTTTATAATAAGAATGAGGTACTAGATGAAAATCTGATTATCAAACCTACCTATAGAATTCAGGATCTTTATGATATTATTGATACACTCTTATTAAAGTACACTTTTATTGATTGTATTAGTATTGCGACACCAGGCATTGTGAATGATAATAAGCATTTTGTAGACGCTTATACAGGAAGTATTATTGATATTCATGAATCATTTGAAGAAAAATATCATATAAGTACATATGTATTTAATAATGCGAATGCTGCCTGTGTAGGCTTTTCTTTAGAGCATCCTGAATATTCTCATATTATTTTTCATTCTCAGCCATTTGGTGCTGGTCATGGAGGACAGGGAATCATTGCTAATAAGATGCTTCTTACAGGATATAAAGGTATTGCAGGAGAGTTAAGGTATTATCTTCATCGTATGCAGTTGTCTGATGATGAAAATAAGCTGATCTGGACAGAAGCAGGGGCTTTAGAAGTTGTTACAAAAGCTTTATTACCTTCTATTATTACAATAGGACCAGAGGCAGTGGCTATCAGTTGTCGTATGACGCCGGATATGAAGGAAATAAAGAAGACACTTTCTTCTTTCATCCCAGAAGAATATCTTCCAGAATTTTATTCTATTCAGGATCCTATTCCTTATATGCTAGATGGTCTTGCTCATCTTGCTGATGAAATAATTTAAAGACTATGAAAAGAAACCGTATAGAACATGTGAAGAAATATAGTATGCTTTCTCTTGTAGAAGATTTAGGCTTTACTCTTGTTTATGAGAGTTCTAATTACTATCATCTCGAGGAACATGATTCATTAAAAATTAGAGTAAATATCAATAGATTCTATTGGTATTCAAAAGGATTTGGAGGAGACACGATTACATTATGCCAGACATTGGGGTTAGAAAAGAATTCAGAATTTCATTCTTTTATCTATACGATTCTTTATCTGGAAATGAGAATGTATAAGAATCCTCATCATGAATTTAAAAAGATTAAAAGACAAGAGAGAAAACTATATTTGCCTTGTAAAGATATCAATAATAAGAAGGTCTATTATTATTT
>NZ_DAWDDM010000257.1:0-2785 GCF_052354645.1 Catenibacterium sp. | reverse complement strand
TTTCTTTAATTCCACAAATTCATAATACATACGGTTATGTGGTCCGTTTTCGTTTTAAGTCACTTCTTCCTGCTTATTAAAAGCCATTTGGAATTCAGTAATCTGACTTGATGGACTTCTCATGACAATATAACCTTCATCTCCCTGAATAGTAGAAGATAGCGGTGCCTGGCAATCCTTTGCAGCAACACAAACTGCTTTCATATAACCATAATCCATCACAAGTACACCTGATGTATCAATTCCTCTTTCAATATTAGGATAATAATCTACATTTTCAGGTTTACCAAAAAGTTCCATAATAAGATTGATGTTATAAACACCTAAATCCATTAAAGAACCACCTGAATGATTTGGATCAAAAGCAGGCGCAATATCTCCCTTCTTAAAACGATCATATCTTGATGAATACTGTGAGAAGTTAAAGTTAATCACACGAATATTGCCTAATTCCTTTACCTTTTCTTTTAATAGATATGTGTTAGGGAAGAAACGATTTGGAATAGCTTCTAAAAGGAACAAATCCTCTTTCTCAGCGATTTCCTTGAGTTCTAAGGCCTCTTTAAGATTAGTCGTGAATGGTTTTTCACATATTACGTTTTTACCTGCGAGAAGCGCTTTTTTAGACATAATGAAATGTAAATCATTTGGTACAGCTACATAAATAGTATCAATATCCTTATTTTCCAACATTTCTTCATAACTTAAATAATAACGTTCAATAGGATACTGAACACAAAGGTTCTTTAAGTTCTCTTCATTACGTGCTGAGATACCTAATAGTTCAATACCGTTTAATTCATTAAACATCTTTAAAAAGTCTTTAACGATCATTCCTGATCCTACAATACCTAATTTCATGATAGTTCCTCCTATTTTAATCCTTTAATAGCATCTTCTAATATCTTCATCTGTAATAATGTCTGCTCCTTAGTAACAAGCTGTGGCTTATGATTGATGATTGTTTCATACAATGCATCATAGTAGTAACCATAATCACCTTTTACTGTTTCTACCTTTTCTTCATGATAATGCCCTTCTTCATCATAGATAAGAGTGCCATAATCAGCTGGGGTATCTAAGCCAAAGTCCTCATGTTCATAAGGCATATAGAAATGTTTCAAATCCGCTTCCTGACGGTCTTTTTTTGTTTTAGTAAACATTCCCTTCTTACCATATAAAACAAAGCTAGGACGCTCTTTTATACGGAAATATGATGATTTTACTGAGACCTTTAGAGTTCCATAATAAAGATCTAAATCAAAGTAATCATTCATACGTCCTGTACCTAATAATTGGCGTACATCATAATGTGCATGATCTGGTTTACCAAAATAAGAGATCACCTGATCTAAGGTATGACAAGCATGACCATAGAGATAAGAATCAATTACTGAGAATTCATGAATGCTTTCTGGTACTTCTGGACGATAGTAATCAAAATGCATTTCTAATTCTAATAGATCACCAAGTTTCCCAGATTCAATGACCTTCTGAACAGTTAAGAAGTCACTGTCAAATCTTCTATTTTGATAACATTGAAGCATGAGTCCTTTAGACTCAGCTAAATCAAATAGTTTTTTTGCCTGTGTATAACTAGATGCAAATGGCTTTTCTACTACGCAATGTTTTCCTGCTTCTAATACTTTCTTTGCATATTCATAATGAAGACTTGATTTTAAAGTCACTACTACAACCTGAATATCCTTGTCGTTGAGTAATTCATCTAGATTATCTGTGTAATGAATACCTTCTATTTTCTTCCAAGTATCAAAGTGAATAGAACGATTATAAATTGTTTTTACTTTTATTTTATCTTTTCTTGTAAGTATAAATGGCATATGGTAACGATTAGTGCTTTTACCATTTCCAATAAATCCAATTGTAAGTGTCATATAAGTTCCTCTCTTCTTTACTACTATTCTTTATTATTTAAAGATCAATTACAAGTATTCACATTAGAATCGTAAAAAAAGTACGCAATAGGTGTGAATAACTTTTTTAAGAGAGAACTAATAGTTCACAAAAAAAGAACCCGAAGGTTCTTTTATGCTTTAATAATCTTTAATACTGGTTCATTCTTTTCTAATAATCCAAATAAGAATGCACCGATTTCTAATACAACAACTTCACCTACAAATACATAAACTGCATTTAATAGGAATGGTGTATGGAATGCAAGTGTTAATTCAATACCAACAATGATACCGTTGATTAATCCACCTAAGATACCACCAACATAACGATTAGATACTTTGTTCATAGCAACTACTGCAAGTAAAGTCGCAAATGTACCAAATACCATATCATATGCACCAAGAGATGATGGAACGTTCGCAATGAAACATCCTAATACTAATCCTGGGATATATTTCTTATTGTAGAATGCAAGGAAGATCATTACTTCTGAAATTCTCATCTGCACCTGACCATAAGAAATTGGCGCTAAGCCGATAGTAAGTGCTGCATAGACTGCAGCGATGACTGCGTTTAGTGCAATCGTTTTAACGTCTAGTTTTTTCATATTCGATTTTCTCCTTCTTCTAAAGAACAGTTAGAAGCCAAACATCATGAATTATATTCATATGTTCTTAGTTTTTTATACTGGGTTTGGCTCTCGAACCAGTTCTCAACTACTATATCATTTATAGGTATAAGAGACAAGAAAAAGAGTAAAAAAAACGAGTCAAGCGGTACTTGACTCATCGGCTCATCGCATTTTTAAATTGCGACCTGGCAGCTTGCTATTGTCGCGTCTTCACACTATCGTCGCCGTTATGATGCT
>NZ_DAWDDM010000256.1:0-2789 GCF_052354645.1 Catenibacterium sp. | reverse complement strand
TTTTTGTATCGTGGTCTCTGAGATGTTTTTAAGAGAAATGGGGTATATTATGAAAAAACTCACAATTCTTGATTATGTTAAAGAAACACCAGGCGTATTAAGAACAAATATTGAACAGTATACTACACTAGTTGATCCATTGATGAAGGAAGTGCAACAAAAAGAAATCAAACGTATTTTACTTGTTGCTTCTGGATCAAGTCATAATGCTTGTTATTGTGCTAGAAGTTTTGTGGAAAAAGTAAGTGGTTTAGAAGTTAGAATCATTACTCCATATACATTTACGTACTATGAAAATGATATTAAAGAGAACGACTTAGTTTTAGTGGTTACACAGAGTGGTTTAAGTACAAATGCAATCGAAGCATTAAAAATCATTAAGAAAAAAGAATGTAAAGCTATTTGTTTAACAGGAAATAAAAACAGCGATGTAAAAGATGTTGCGGATGTTGTGATTGAATATGGTGTGGGCGAAGAATTAGTTGGTTATGTCACAAAAGGTGTTTCTTCACTTGCGTTATTCTTAGATTTATTCGCAATTGCGTATTCTGGAAAGACTGAATATTTGGATGAATTAAAGAAAGCAGCTGATTTAAATGAAGAAATGATTGATCGGGCTACAAACTTTATTCAGCGACATTATAAGAATTTCACATCTATGTCCTGGGTTTACAGTTGTGGAGCGGGTGCCAATTATGGAACAGCACTTGAAAGTGCATTAAAAATGGGTGAAACCATTCATATTCCAAGCTGCTGCTATGAAATTGAAGAGTATATTCATGGACCAAACCTTCAATTAACGCCACAATACAATGTGATTTTCTTTGATGGAAACGATGGTGCAAGTCGACGCGTAGAACAAGTATATAAGGCTACGCGAAAAGTCAGCAATCGAGCTTATTTAATTTCAAACAATCCTCAATTATCAAGTGATGATCATGTTTTAAGTTTGAGTGATACTGTATCAAGCGAATTATGTCCACTTGTATATCTACCATTTGTACAATTATTAAGCTTTATTGTTTCAAATGACTTACACTCTATTTATCAACATCCATTATTAAAAGAATTTAAGGCTATTGCTGCTGCAAAAACGGAGAATTTTGTGAATTATGATGGAGACGATTAAAACTGTTATTTTTGATATGGATGGTGTGATCTTTGATAGTGAAACCATGTATATAAATGATTTGATAAGATTTTTTAAACAGCATGATATAGAAATACAAGTAAGTGATTGTATTCCTCTTATTGGTATTGATAGTAAATTATATTATGAACAAGCATACACAATGTGGAACAACAAAACAGATTTCATGACATTTAAAAATATACTTCAAGAATATTTTCGTTCATTTGATTGTGATTATAAAGCGGTCGTTAGACCTCAGATCTATTCCGTTTTAGAATACTTAAGTAAACATTATAAAATAGCGTTAGCATCCTCTTCTAGTTTATATAGTATTAATACTGCATTGGATCAGGCTGGTTTAAAAAAGTATTTCTCACTTATAGTAAGTGGTGAACAATTCAAAGAAAGTAAACCAAATCCAGAAATATATTTATATACAATCAAAGAATTGAATGTGAATAAAGATGAAGCTATTATTATTGAGGATTCATCTAAAGGAATATTAGCTGCAAATAGAGCTGGTATTAAGGTATTGGCTTTAAAAGATGATAAGTTTGGCTTAGATCAGAGTCAGGCAGATATAATTATTAATGAATTAAATGATATTATAAAGTTGATTGAGAAAGGGGCATAAAAGTATGAATGCTATGTTAATTGTCGCTATAGTGATTGCTATTATTGGTACTATTCCAGTAATCATCAGAAAGAAACTCCTAAAAAATTATCTAACATTACTCCAAAACAATGATATTAAGGCAATAAAAGACTTAATGGCAACTAAACTAGCTAAGATATGTATTCCTCCATTTAATAGGGAATATTTACTTTTAAATGCTTATCTAAAATTAAAAGATGACAAACAAATAGATACTCAAGTAAACAATATAATGGATCATGTTCCTATGAATTCTAAGCAGAAGTCTGCTCTCGCAAAATCAGTATTCTATATATATGTAGATAAGAAGAATGCATCTATGATTGATCGTTTGTTGGAAATGGTTAGCACTACAAATGATCATGCCCTATATAGACAGATGGATATGGTTAATGATACTTTGATTAGTGGTGGAATTAAGTATTATGATGAATTGAAGTCTGATCTAGAAGATGAAGAATATACTAAAAACAATGAAGATACTCCCTATCTCGAATTCTTATTATCAGTTATCTACAAAAATATGGGTAATGAATCAAAAAGCAAGGAATATAAGAATAAAGCCTTAGAAGACAGTAAAGGAACTGTATATGAATCTTTAATTAAATCCCAAAATTAATAGGATGATTGAGAAAATTTCGCACTGAAAGACAACTTAATGGTTGTCTTTTATATTTACCAGAATATTTCTATCACATCAACATAATTATGCCATAATTATGTTGATGAAAGACAAACTATAAGTAACTGAATATATCGACCATTGTGTTTGAATGTGTTTAAATATGATCATAAAGGGAGTTTTAAAATGAACACATCAAATATCATAAATTATAAATTGAAGTTTTTTGCTGAACTTTTAGGCGTATCTGTTAAGGCATTATAACGTTGAGATGGAAAAGAAACTTTAAAGGCAAACCGAACCCAAACTAAAGGCATTATTATACTTATAATCAGCATTTACTAGATCAAATTGCATTTTTAAGATGGTTTTGTAATGTA
>NZ_DAWDDM010000255.1:0-2789 GCF_052354645.1 Catenibacterium sp. | reverse complement strand
AATACCAATTTGGGATAGCCCAATTGATATTTTCATCTAATTTGTCAACAATCTGTGATGCTCGAATGAGCATCTTTTTATATCTGTGCTTGAAAAAGGGCGACACATATGAAGTAGTGAATAACCTTTTTGGGTTTGTATATACGAAAAAGAACTGTAACGCTCAAGGTAGTAGTAAATACTATCTATTCATTACAGCCCCTTCGTTTCTGAATTCTAGAGGGGAGCATTGGTACTCCTTTTTGAATACTTTGCAGAAGTAATTAGGGTCTTCAAAGCCACATTGATAAGCAATCTCTTTAACGGTTTGTTTCTTATTTGTTAATAGTTCTGCAGCCTTCTTTAATCGGTAATCTAATAAGAATTTGTGGATAGTTGTATTGTATTTAGATTTAAAATGAGTTAACAATGTTCCTCTGCTGCAGAAGAAAAAGTCACATAGCTGATCAATCGTAATAGGTTTACTATAATTCGCAATTAAGTACTGTTTTATTTCCTGGGCAAGATGATCATTCTTGGCCTGAATGCGATTGGTGAGAGATATGTATTTTGCGCAGATATCACATACATGTGCAAAAGCATATATCTGATCTTCATCTAATATAGTAATATTTGTGACAAGTTGTCTTAATTCTTTTTCATTTTCAAAATAGGGCTTAGATTTATTGATGATTTCAGAATAGTTTCTATATGTTCCTATAACCGCTTGTCCCATCATTAGATAACCAGTTAAAGCACCATAAGAATATAAAGGCATAATTGCTTCACTGAGTCCAAAATGACATTGATAGACATAAAGTTCGCCAGTCTCTTTTACATGATTCATCGCATTTATATCACATATAAAACAATGATCAGAAGCTTTGCTCTTCTCTATCTCATGGCAGAATTTGGATTTCTCATGAGGGTAAGCAGCCAGTAGTTTCTGATTAATATCAAAGATGGACATATTTAATCCTGAGACAAGATAGAGCTGTTTGAGTATTTTTTCTAAGTCTTCCATGTAAATCACCTCACAACCATTATATCTCAACAAAGTAAAAAAATACAACATTATACAATATTACCCTATATTATACTTCATTCCATTTCTATTTGTTCTCATATTTTTATAATTATATTTGGAGGATAAAACATATGGAAATGAACAATGAATGGGTCAAAGACCCAAAGGTATTTAATATCAATCGTGAAAAGGCACATGCCTCAATACATCGCTATGCCTCTCTAGAGGAGATGCATACAAATAAGAGTAGTTATATCTATTCTTTAAATGGTAAATGGAAATTTCATTATGCTAATGGGTTTAATCAATTAATTAAAGATTTTTCTAACAAGGATTACAACAGTGATAACTGGGCTGAAATCAATGTTCCTGGACATATTCAGTTACAGGGTTATGGAACACCTATGTATGTCAATCAGATCTATCCTTGGTCTGCCACAGAACAAATCATACCAGGAGAGATCCCAGAACATAATCCAATTGGCAGCTATATTACTTATTTTGATAAGTCAGTTATTAAAGATAACACGGATGTTTATATTACTTTTAAAGGTGTAGAATCCGCAATGGCTTTATGGGTTAATGGAATTTTTGTAGGCTATAGTGAAGATACTTTTACACCATCACGCTTTAATATTACTTCTTTAATAGAGGAAGGAAACAACAAGATTGCAGTGAATGTCTATCGTTTCAGTAGTGGCAGTTGGTTAGAAGACCAGGATTTCTGGCGTTTTTCAGGAATATTTAGAGATGTAGAACTAGAAATGGTACCTCATACACACTTGGAAGATGTAAAGATACTTACACATCTTAATGATACATATGATCATGCTGTCGTAGAATTGAATCCAACTGTTATTCACCCTACAAAGGTTATTTATACTTTAAAATATAATGATGAAATTATTGCGAGTCAAATAAAAGAGGATAGTACATCACTTCAATTTGAATTAGAGAATCCTCATTTATGGTCTGCAGAAAAACCACACCTTTATACATTGATTATTGAAGTAATGGATGAAGAAGGTTTAGTAGAATGTATAAGCCAGCAGGTCGGTGTGAGAGAATTTAAAATCATAAATGGTATTATGTGTATCAATGGTCAGAGAATCATCTTCCACGGTGTTAATAGACATGAATTTTCTGCTTATACAGGTAGACATGTATCTTATGAAGAAACAAAACAGGATATCTTAAATATGAAGGCACACAATATAAATGCATTGCGTACATCACACTATCCTAATCAATCTTTTGTCTATGATCTATGTGATGAATATGGACTTTATGTCATTGATGAAGTGAACCTAGAAACACATGGTACATGGAGTGAGTACTTTGACAAGGAACATATTATTCCTGATAATAAGCCTGAATGGTTAGATATTATTCTAGATCGTGCAAATTCAATGTATGAAAGAGACAAGAATCATCCTTCTATTATTATATGGTCTTTAGGTAATGAATCTCACGGAGGTAAGAATCTCTATGAAATGTCTCAATTCTTAAGAAACAAAGACCAATCACGTGTCATTCATTATGAAGGTATCTTCCATGATCGTTCTTACAATGAGACAAGTGATATTGAAAGTCAGATGTATACATATGTGAAAGATATAGAAAAGTACTTAACTACACATCAGGACAAACCGTTCATTCTATGTGAATATGCGCACTCAATGGGTAATAGTAATGGTGCTTTATTTAAGTATATTGATTTAGAAAAGAAATATCCTCTTTATCAGGGAGGTTTTATCTGGGATTATATCGATCAGGCATTATA
>NZ_DAWDDM010000254.1:0-2844 GCF_052354645.1 Catenibacterium sp. | reverse complement strand
ATTCTATTTAATGTATCTTTTAATGCATCTAGGAATGTATCTAATTCCTCTTTTGTAGTGAGATGTGAGAATGAGAGTCTGAGTGCACTTGTTCCAATAAGGGGATCTAAATGCATAGCAGCCAGTGTATGAGAGATTTCTACTTTTTTACTTGAACATGCACTCTTAGTAGAAATATAGATTCCTTTAGTTTCTAAATCATGCACAATAACTTCTGGTTTATAGTGTGGACATGAAATGTTTAAAATAAATGGACTCGCATCCTCTGGTGAATTAATCACTACATTGTCCATCGCACTTAATTGTACACGTAAATAGTCATTTAGTGACTTTACATAATCATAATGATTCTTTTGTGATTCAATAGCTTTACGCATTGTCTTTGCGAGTACAATATCCACGCATGCATTACTTGTACCACCTCTTAAGCCATTTTCCTGCTGACCACCATTAATAAGAGGTATAATGCTTGCAGTACGCTTCTTATAGAGTAATCCACTTCCCTTTAAGCCAAATACCTTATGAGCTGAGAAAGTAGCTAAATCTATATCATCTAATGTAATAGGAAGCTTACCTAAAGCCTGTACCATATCTACATGATATTTAGTTTTAGGATTCTTTTTATGTACAATAGATGCAATTTTATGAATAGGATTAATTGTTCCTACTTCATTATTCACATACATTGTAGAAACAAGAATTGTATCTTCTCTTATTAAAGATTCTAATTCTTTTAAATCAAGATGTCCATTTGAATCAATAGACACATAATCTACATCAAAGCCAAACACTTCCTCTAATTGTTTAAATGTATTGGCAACACTTGAATGTTCAAAAGCTGTTGTAATAATATGCTTTCCTCTATTCATATATTGGAAAGCTGTTCCTTTAATTGCTGTATTGTTGGATTCTGATGCACATGATGTAAAAATCAATTCATCAGGAGAAACATGAAGTAATTTCGCAATATGAGCTCTTGATTGCTCAATTAAACGGCTTACTTCATAACCTGGTGCATATGCAGAATCAGAATTCGCAAAATAAGTTGTTAAAAGTTTTGTATATGTAGAGCGTATTTCCTCATCAAGAGGTGTCGTAGCTACATAGTCTAGATAAATCATCTAATCACCTCGCCTTAAATAATAACGATATAAAAGAAAAAAGTCCACCCTAAGCGGACTTAATTTCTTTCCTTTTAATAAGCTCTTCATATTTTCCTGGTTCAAGTCTTTCTAGAATATCTACTGCCACTTGTAATGCATTACGATATTCACCATTTCTAAATAAGACTTCAGCCTTTGTAAGTTCTGTATTCACTTCTAAGAACATTGAACGATAACGGTTCGCATAAACAATTGCATCTTCAACCATACCTGCAGTTACAATCATATTATGTACATTATCATAAAGCTTATAAATCACATCTCTTGCCCCTTCTACCTTGGCACATAACTCATTCAATACAACTGGTTTATGGGCTTTAAAACGTTTAATTTCTTCTACTTTATTATAAGAATCCGCAATATAATCACGATAAGAATCATTTACTAAAGGAAGATGTTCATTCTTGATTTCTGACTTAATTTCTAATAAGACAATATTGATATTTTCTAAGAGTTCTTCTGTTTTCTGATTCTTAGTATCAATATCTTCTTTCTGCTTTTTAAATTCTTCAAGATAAGCATCATGCTGCATCATTCGATCATATAGATTTTCTACATGTTCCAACATATTTGCATAAGCGAAATGTCCAGATTCCATCTGTTCAATTAAATCATTGGCATCCTTTTGAATCTGTTTAAATTCTTCATACTTCTTACTGATTACAACTTCTTCTTCATCAATCACAAATTCAGTAATCAAACGACGATATTCTTTCATTGTATTTTGATAAACATCTGTCAATCTCTGAAGTTCATTATAACTTTCTCTCCACTTTTCCTTAAACTGCTTATAAGAATCAAGTTCTTTACCCAAATCAATCACTAATTCTTCAATTAATCCAGTTAATGGTTCAAGCACTTCTGCTGCACCTTTGATATCAACATTCTTTACATGGGCAATAGATTCTTCCATCTGTTTATCTACTTCCTGACGACGTGCTGCAATATTCATTTCTTCAAGTGCATATTCATCACCTTCTAAAGAAGTAATCAATTCATCCACCTTATCAATCTTACTTGGTAATAAGTCAGATACAACATATACATAAGAAGGAAGATCCTTTAAGTTCTCTTGAAGACTATCAATACGATTTTCAATTTCTTCAGTAAAATTCTTTGCATCCGCAAACATCTGATTATTCATCAATGTTTCAAGCTTCACAAAATCATCATCTAATTCTTTAAACATTTCTAAAGCATGTGGTACAAATTCTTCTACTTTAACACGAATCTTTTCATACTCATTGCCTACCTCACGGTATTTTCCTTTTACTCTAATGATTTCTACACGCTGGATGTTTTCTATTTCTGTCACCTTCTCTATACGTGCAAGAAGGTCTTTAGCGTCATGATCATAACGCTGAGTCATTTCACGAATCAACGCAAACTTCTTCTTTATACCATGGGTCTTTCCATAAAATAAAGATTCATCCACTTCATTCACAAGAACACCTAATTCATTCTTTTGGAATTCAGTAATCTTTTCAAAATCTTTTGTGAATTGTTCATATTCTTCAGCCACTTCTGGCATATTTTTCGCAATAGACTGTACACGGCCTAATCTATATTGTAATGGTAGTGTTTTAATTCCATTGATCTGGTTTTGTAAGTCCAATATTTCCTGACGATATATCTTTAATTTAATTGAATGATATACAATCATGAAAATAATCAAAGCTAC
>NZ_DAWDDM010000253.1:0-2849 GCF_052354645.1 Catenibacterium sp. | reverse complement strand
TTATTTTCTAATAAATTTACACTACTCTTAGAATCAACAAGTTTTTCATCAACTAAACTATCCATCTGTTTAGTAGCCGCACTAAAGAATACATCAGCATCTAATCCCTGTTCAATCTGAATCTGTAATTTACCACTACTGTCATAAACACCCTTTACCTTCACATTTGGATATTTCTTTTCAAAACGAGGAATAAGTGTTTCTTCAAAAGTCTTTTCTAGGCTGGCTGCAGCCGCAATAGTTATAGTGACTTTCTTTTCAGACTTCTTTTCTTGACCGCATCCAGCTAAACCGAATACGAGTGAAAAAGCACATAAGACACTAACTAGTTTTTTCATGAATCGTTTCTCCATTTTTTATAATATACATTTCATGACTCAAAGCTTGGATTTCATCCTTATTATGGGACACAAAGACAACAGGTCGATGGTAAGCATCAAGTCTTATCTTCATCTCTTTTAAGAGTTCATCTTTTAAATCTTCATCGAGAGCACTGAATGGTTCATCTAAAAGAATCGCCTCAGCGTTATAAATAAGAAGTCTAGCTAAGGCAACACGCTGTTTCTGTCCCCCTGATAACTGTCTTGGATAACGCTTTTCTAATCCTTCCATATGCAACTCCTTCATCAGCTGAATCACTGAATCATGAATTGCAGTCTTATCAAGTCTGCGGGCCACAAGAGGTGAGGCAATATTGTCATAAACTGTCATATTTGGAAATAATGCATAATTCTGAAACATATAACCAATATTTCTTTCTTGTGGTGTTAAGTTAATATGTTGATTAGAATCATAGAGTACTCTTCCATCTAATACAATTCTTCCTGAATCAGGTGTTTCTATACCGGCTATACATTTAAGCGTCATACTCTTACCACTGCCACTTGGCCCCATCACACCTAAGCATATTTCATCAATCTTAAAATGAACATCTAAGTCAAATTCACTTAGTTTTTTATATATATCTACTTCTAAATGCATCTTAAAAGCCTCTCTTTTTCTTGACCCATAACTGATAAATATTCAGTAATATGACAGCCGTAAAGCATATAGCGATAATAACAACAACATAGAAAGATGCGCTATGCATATCACTGCTGACAACTTCACTATAAACAGCTAAAGGCAGTGTACGTGTTTTTCCAACAATATTACCTGCAAGCATCGCTGTAGCACCAAATTCTCCCAAACCTCTCGCAAATGATAATACACCACCACTGATAATACCTGGCAAAGCGTTAGGTACGAGTACCTTGAAGAAGATACTTGTTTCACTCATACCAAGTGTTCTTGCAGCATCTACTAAATCTGTATCCACCTGTTCGAGAGCTCCTCTTACAGAGCGATACATGATGGGAAAAGAGATGACGACTGCCGCAATCACTGTGGCACTAAAGCTAAAAGCGATACGCACACCAAATACATTTAAGAAAAATGAACCAATCGGCTGATTGACACCAAAGATGAGTAATAAGAAGAAACCCATTACTGTTGGTGGTAAAACAAGTGGAAGTGTGAAAATCCCATCAAAGATGAGTTGAATGACTTTATTTTTAAGTGTCATCATCCATCTTGCTGCAAAAAGTCCTAGAAAAAATGTGATAAAGATAGAAAAAGCAGCGCATTTAAATGAGATCCATATAGGTGAATAATCAATCATCATTTCTTGCACAATCGTGTGCATCTCCTTTTAAGATTTCTAAGCCATGATGAAGAGGATCTATAATAATATCTAAACTCTCCTTCACTGCCTTGACACTTCCTGGAAGATTTATAATGAGTGTGTTGTTTCTTATCACACTCGCGCCACGAGATAACATCGCACGATTCGTATATTTCATAGATTCATAACGAATCGCTTCAGAAATACCTGGGACAAGGCGTGTGGCCACTTTTAAAGTGGCTTCAGGTGTCACATCTCTAAGTGACAAACCTGTACCTCCTGTAGTCAAAATTAAATCATTCTCACAACGATCACTTAAATTAATAAGTGCCTGTTCAATCATTTTCTGATTATCTGGAAGAATATCTAATGATGTGACACGATAACCTCTTTCTTCCATATATTTTTTAATATAAGGACCACTTTCATCCTCTCTTTGTCCCTGACTGCCTTTATCGGATAAAGTAAGCACAGCAACACGTATACGTGAATCTGTAGGAGGTGTATAAGTCACTTCATCATCGCAATGAATTACTCCGCCATGAATGACTCTTGCGAAAATACCAAGTCGAGGCATAATACATTCACCTACCTGGTGATAAATACGACAATGAGCATGACAGCTTTTACCTCTCTGGGTGATTTCTAAATCCACTTCACCAATATGAACATGGCTTCCTACGACAAGTTCATTAAAATCAATACCAGAAATAAGAAGGTTCTCACCAAAAGCGCCATCTTCAACA
The DNA here is from genome assembly GCF_052354645.1 of Catenibacterium sp. Lineage (NCBI taxonomy): Bacteria > Bacillati > Bacillota > Erysipelotrichia > Erysipelotrichales > Coprobacillaceae > Catenibacterium > Catenibacterium sp. Next base: position 440 of record NZ_DAWDDM010000253.1, on the reverse strand, counting down.
TCTCCACCACGTCTTTTAAAGTCTTCTCTTTCTTCATAAGGTAATAAACTGACCTGTCTATGCCATTTACCTGCATGGGCATCATGTTCTAAGCCAAAATCTTCTATTATTTTAGTTTCTTGTATAGGTTTCTTTTCAGTCCCCTTCTTCTCACTGATACAAATTGCTTCTATTTTTCCTGCCAATTGAATTCACCGCTCTTTCCACCTGTTTTCTTTATTAAATGAATATCTTTAATTTCCATTTCTTTACTAATCGCCTTACACATATCATAAATAGTTAATAATGTAACACTTACTGCGTGTAATGCTTCCATTTCTACCCCTGTCTTCCCTTTACATTTCACTGTCGCAAAGGCATGAATCTGATTGATTTCTTCATCTATTTCAAAATCAACAGTGACATTAGTAATCATTAATATATGACAAAGAGGAATCATA
>NZ_DAWDDM010000252.1:0-2869 GCF_052354645.1 Catenibacterium sp. | reverse complement strand
TGTCACTTAATGGTAGTTCTTTAATACGCATAAAATATACCTCCTTTTTCTACATTATAAACAAAATAAAACATAATACAAAATTATTTCTAAAGATTATTACAACTATGATATAATATTCCTAAAGGGGCGTGAATATAATGGGTTTGTTACTTAGTAGAATATTGACTTATTTAAATGGTGCGATGCAGAATGATTACTATTATAAAATATGCAATTTCATTATCTTTAACTATCTAGATATATTTGAGATGTCTGAAGAAGAATTCTTAAATAAGGGTGCTTTTAGAAAAGAAGAACTTTATAGTTTCTTATTAACATTTGGATTCTCTACTTATGAGGATTTCCGTTTTAAATTAGAAGCTGATCATCAGTTACGTTTGAATCAGATTCGTGTCAGATTATTTGGAGAAACTCCTCAGAAATTCTTAGCGAAGATGGATAAGGCAATGGATGAAGAAGTCCTTGCGAACACAATTACTTCTATCTGTGAACATTTCTATAAAGCAAAACGTATTATTATCTTTGGTGGTTTATATCCTTGTTCTATTGCCGTAGAGTTACAGACAGATATGATTTCTTTTGGACGTCCATTTATTCATTATCATAAGTATGATCCTATTCAATTTAATGAAGATGATGTTGTCATCTTTGTGAGTGCTACAGGACGTAGTCTAGAAGAAATGAAGAAATATGATAATTGCAGCTTTGAAAAGGCATATTCATTACTCATCACGCAGAATCGTAAATATACACAGTCATGTTTTAATGGAAATACAACAGTAATCTATGTACCAGGTAAGTTTGATTCAATTGATTTCAACTACCAGATCATGTCAATCTGTGACTTAATCAGATTACGTTATTTCCAACAATACTACCTCTAAGCAGACTTCAGTCTGCTTTTTTTATGCATTATAAAAGACAAGGATCATCCTTGTCTAGTGAAGAAGAACGCGGTCATTCGCTTCTCCTGTTTCAGTAAATTTTCTTACAAGTTCTTCGACAGTCATTTTCTTTTTTGTTTCTTCATCAATATCTGCAATGATTTTTCCATCCTTCATCATCAGGATTCTATTACCATATTTAAGAGCATCTTCCATATCATGAGTGATCATCATGGTTGTAATATGATGCTCTTTCGCAATTCTTTCAGATAATTTCATCACCTTGATAGATGTTGCAGGATCAAGTGCAGCAGTATGTTCATCTAATAAAAGTAATTGTGGTTTAACTAAAGTTGCCATTAATAGTGTGAGGGCTTGTCTTTGTCCTCCAGATAAGGTACCCACTTTAGTTGTTAAACGATCTTCTAAGCCAATATCTAAGTCCTTTAATGCATTTACAAAGATATCATGATGTTTATGAGTAAATGGTGTAAGTGAGAAATGTTTTCCTCTTTGATAAGCTAAAGATAAGTTTTCTTCAATTGTCATTGAAGGAGCTGTTCCTCTTAAAGGATCCTGGAATAATCGACCAATGGTACGGCTTCTCACATATTCCTTTTCATGCGTGATATCTTTATCATCTAAGACAATAGTTCCTTCTTTTGTTTCTACAGCACCAGAGATAGCACCAAATAAAGTAGATTTACCTGCACCATTAGACCCGATAATAGTCACAAAATCTCCTGGTTCAAGATGAAGAGATAAGTGATCAATGGCTTTCTTTTCATTGACAGTCCCTTCATTAAATACAACTGTTAAATCTTTTATATTAAGCATGTTTCTTGAACCTCCTCTTGAGTGTTGCGGAAGAAATCGCAATCACAACAATAAATGCTGATAGGATCTTTAAGTCTCCTGAAGGAAGACCTAAGTATAAGGCAATTGTTAAAGCAAAACGATAGAAGATAGCCCCTACAATCGTACCAACTAAGCATATTGCAACCTTATCACTCTTAATGAATGTCAAACCAATAATAATAGAAGCAAGTCCGATGACCATCATACCAATACCACTTGTGATATCAGCATAGCCCTGCTGCTGTGTAAATAAAGCACCACTTAAAGCCACTAAACCATTTGCAAGTCCTAAACCAATAATTTTCATCTTATCTGTATCAATAGAGCTAGCTCGTACCATTGCTTCATTATCACCACAGGCTCTAAGTGCAAGACCCATCTGTGTCTTTAAGAAATAATTCAATAATACGGTAATCACTATCACAATCACACCAATAATCAATAATTTATCATAAGGTTCAAACTGAGTTGTATTGCTGAAGATTGTCTTATGATTAAATAATGAGATATTTGGTGTCTGATGCATAATACGTAGATTCACTGAGTATAAAGCAGTCTGTGTAAGGATTCCGGCTAGGATTTCATTAATATTAAGTTTAGTAATGAGTAAACCTGTCACCATCCCTGCAATTGCACCTGCTACAAATCCAAGTACCATACCAAGTACTGGGTAGCCTGCCACTGCCACCATAGCACTTACTGCACATCCTGTTGTAAAACTTCCATCCACTGTCAAGTCTGGAATATTCAAAACTTTGAAACTAATATATAAGCCTAGAGATAAGACGGCAAATATGCCGCCTAACTCTAGGGCTCCAAGAATAACTGTACTATTCATAAAAACTCCTTAGATTTCTGTATATTTACTATCACTTGTAATGTTTTCTGGTAATTTAATACCTAATTTATCTTTTGTAGTTGTATTGATATAGATTTTTAAATTTGTCTTAAATACTTTCACTGGGATATTTTCTACTTTATTACCCTTTAATACTTTATCAACGATTTTAGCCGTTTCTTTACCTAGTTCTTTATAATCGATACCAACACTTAAGAAACCACCATCTTTAACCATTGAATCAGCCCCTACATATAACGGCTTGTTTGCTTTCTTACATGCAGCA
>NZ_DAWDDM010000251.1:0-2902 GCF_052354645.1 Catenibacterium sp. | reverse complement strand
GTTGTGGTGCTAATGTTTGATTATTTTTGGGACATTATCAATTTCGGTTGACATATTTTATCTATTAGAATAACGTGATAAGAACTGTTTAGCACGTTCTGTTTTAGGATGTTCAAATACTTCTTCAGGAGTACCCATTTCAGCAATAACGCCCTGATCCATAAAACATACAACATCACTGACTTCTCTAGCAAACTGCATTTCATGAGTCACAACAGCCATTGTTAAACCTTCTTTCGCAAGTTCCTTCATAACATCTAATACATCCCCTACCATTTCAGGATCTAAGGCACTTGTAGGTTCATCAAATAGAAGTACTTCTGGTTTCATACATAAAGCTCTTGCAATCGCAACACGCTGTTTCTGTCCACCAGAAAGCTTTGTACTAGAAGCATCTGCAAATTTATCCATACCAACAGCTTTTAGCTGTTTCATTGCTTCAACGCAGGCTTCTTCTTTAGATTTCTTTAATACTTTGATTTGTCCAATCATACAGTTTTCTAAAACTGTTTTATTACTAAATAAGTTAAAGTTCTGGAATACCATGCCTACTTTACTACGATATGTAGAAGCATCTAAATCACCTTTAAGGATATTTTGTCCATTAAATAGAATTTCACCTGCATCAGGTACTTCAAGAAGGTTGATACATCTTAGTAATGTACTTTTCCCAGAACCACTTGAACCAATAATAGTAACTACCTTACCACGTTCGATAGTGAAATTAATATCGTTAAGAACACGGAGGTCACCAAAATGTTTTTCTAAATGTTTAATTTCAATTACTGTATTCATTTCTTTCCTCCTTAAGCACAGTTATCCTTGATAGTAACTGTGTTTGTCTTATTGATTTTCTTTTCAACATAGTTAAGTACAAATGTAGCTACAGTTGTAAGAATTAAGTAAAGAATTGCAACAACAAGATACACTTCGATATATCTCATGTTTGTACCAGCCACTGATTGTGCCTGGAAGAATAATTCAACAACTGAAATCGCATTTAACATACAGCTATCCTTAATATTAACAATAAACTGGTTACCAAGTGATGGGAATGTATTCTTAATAGCCTGTGGGAAGATGATAGAAATCATAGTCTGAGTATTTGTCATACCTAAAGACTTAGCTGCTTCCATCTGCCCAGGATCAATAGACTGAATCCCACTACGAATAATTTCAGCCATATAAGCAGCTGTATTCACTGAGATAATTACCATACCAGCTGTAAAGTTATTCCAATGTAATACTGGTTTGAATAAGTAATAAAGGAATACGGCCTGAACCATCATAGGTGTTCCACGGAATACCCATACATAAAAGCCTGTAATAAAACGTCCTAAACGTTTAAAGAATCTTGTCACTGGTTTATCTAGTGGATCTAATGGTACACAACGAATGGCACCAATAATTAAACCAATAATTAAACCAGCTAATGTACCAACAACCGCAAAAGCGATTGTCATCTTAATACCATACCAGAATAGAGGCCAGTTATTAATTAACTGACTCCATGCATATTGAAAATCTATTTTCATTTTATCTCCTATTTTTCAGTAGGTGCTCTCTTAACAGCATCTTCCATGATTTTTAATCTTTCTTCTTGTGAAATAGAATCTAAAGCCTTCTGAATCTTCTTGAATTCAGCAGTCTTACGTGTATTATTCTTTAATCCAATTGATACTGCAGTATCTACATTAAAGTTATGGCCATCTGCAAACTTAACGATTGATAAATCTGGGTTAGCCTGTACGATACCATTTGCAACTGGTAATTCAGCAGTAATACCATCTGTATCACCCTGCTGTAAAGCTACAACTAATTCTGGATAAGTTGATTTAGGTGTCTGATGTTTTACACCGTTAATCTGATCAATGATTGTATCATAGTTAGTATTCTTCTGACCTGTTACCTTATATCCTGAGAACTGCTGGATATCATTGAATGAAGTCATTGGACTGTTCTTTCTTACAATCATAACCATTTCACTCTGGTATTAAGGTGTAGTGAAATCTAATCCCTTTTCACGTTTCTTATCAGCAGTCATACCTGCGATAATTGCATCAATTTCACCAGATTCTACAGCTGGCTGTAAACCATCCCATGCAATCTTCTTTACTACAAGTTTCTTTCCTAATTTTTTAGCAATTTTGCTGGCAACGACAACATCATAACCATCTGCATAACCTGCACCACCATCTAATTTAACTGCAGTATCTGTTTTCTTAGAAGTCTGCCAGTTAAATGGCTGGTAAGCTGCTTCCATCCCTACTGTAAAAGTGTTGTCATCCTTAGTAGATGATCCACATCCTGATAATACAAGCGCTGCTGTTGCAAGCGTAATTAAAGTCTTTTTCATAATATTCCCCTTTCTATATAAAAATAGAAAAAAAGCCATACGTTATCGCATAGCTTTTAACGATTAGATAACGCCTCTTCATCATGAAGGAGTGAGACAGGTATTTCCTGAATCCCCAAGACCATAAGCTGCCACTTATCTTCTTTCGGCGATGATTACCTTTCATATGATTCTTAGTCTGCCGACTCCTCATACTACTCTGATGCATCCCTTCCTCTATCTTTATATTTGACTTTACATGCCCATTATAATAGGAAGATATAAAAAGTCAATCCTATTTAATAAATTGTATCATTATTCCAATGTTTTAATTCTAACATCTACATTTGTACCATCAATAGTCATCACTGCATAAGATCTTTTGCTACCACCACGTGGCCATGAAGTAGAGCCAGGATTAATAAGCCAGAAACCATTTTCTTCTTTTACAAGAGGCATATGTGTATGTCCTGAGATTAAAACATCTCCATTATATTTCTTTAAAAAGTCCAGCATTTTCTTTTCACGATCAAAATAACCAAAGAACTGCCCATGAGTAATCAGAAG
>NZ_DAWDDM010000250.1:0-2906 GCF_052354645.1 Catenibacterium sp. | reverse complement strand
ATAAAATCAAGACTGAATACGGTTATAAATGTAATTTTATATTTAGTAGGAAAGAGTAATTTCAAATAGAGGAGGTTCTTTGGCATTTAGTCACTTAACTTAATACCATTAGAATAAACTCAATCCTTTTTTAATGCTTCTTCCATTGTTGCTTCACCAAGAAGATTATTAGATACCTTGATTTTATAGACAGAACTTAAGATACATTTATTATATATGTCTGGTAGTTCTGAGTCTAAATGATTTGTCTTAAGGACACGCTCAAATACATCACAATACATATTATAGAATTCAGATAATTCTTTCTGACTCTGTTGTAATTGAATAAGCTTAGAAATCTCATCTAATGAAAAGACAGACTTTAATAAACAAATTAATGTGAAATAAGCAATCTGTTCTCTTTCATATTTCTTCTTTATAGGTGCTTTTACTAGCTTATGTTTGACATAATTATTGATCATTGTTTTTGTAATAATAGCGTCATCATTATTTTTTAAGAAAGACAAACTCTTTTCTATAATAGATACAACCTGATCTATATAGAGTGGAAAATCTGGTATTTCTTCCCATCTAGAAATATGTACATTATCGTAATTCATTTTCATCACCTACTTAAAAACTATCATTTATTGTATTCGTTGTCAAATCATCTAGACTATAAAACAAACTGTATATATTTTTTCTTATCTGTTATAATCTAGTTGGTGATGAAAATGAAAAACAAGTTTAATTTAAGATCAATTATAGTCATTATTGTGTTAGTTATTGTTGTATTTATGGGTGGTATGTACTTTGGAGGACATAGTACACCATCTAAAGAAGAAATCACTTCAACAGCTTTAACACAGAAAATAAGAGATATTAATGAATTAGCTGTTTCTGAATATGATTATACAAAAGTAGGAAAGTTCTCTAATTCATTAAAGTTTAATGGCTGGACTGTTCCTTTAACACAGAAGTCTTTCTTAATCACTTATGAAGGTAAGCTAAAAGCAGGTGTTGATCTTTCTGATGTACAGGTAGAAAAAACAAATAATAAGATTATCGTGAAAACATCTGCAGTAAAGATCTTATCTAATGAAATCGATGAGAATTCTATTAAGGTTTATGATGAAACAAAGAATATCTTTAATCAGATTTCTATTACAGACTATAAGACTTTCGCAAAAGAACAGAAGAAGAAAGTAGAAAAAGAAGCAATCAAGAATCAGTTTTTAGAAAAGACTGAAACTAAAGTGAAGAAAGCCATTAAAGATCTTATTTATATGACTGTAGATCAAGAACAGTATGAAGTAGAGGTAGAAGTGAGTGAATAAGTTAGAAGTATGTTGTGGTAGCTATGAGGATGCAATGAATGCATATCATGGTGGTGCAAAAAGAATTGAATTAAATAGTGCATTAGCGTTAGGTGGATTAACACCTACTATTGCATCATTGGAACTTATTAAGAATAATACAGATTTAGAAGTCATTTGCATGGTAAGACCCAGAGGTGCAGGATTTGTATATAATGAATTACAATCTGAACAGATGATTATTGAAGCAGAAGAACTATTAGAACACGGGGCTGATGGTATTGCGTTTGGGTTCTTAGATCCTGATGGTAAAATCAATAGTGCACGCACAAGTGAAATGGTCTCTATTATTCATAGTTATGGTAAGACTGCAGTATTCCATAGAGCCTTTGATGTATGTGATGATCCAGATGCAACAATTCATAGATTAATTGAATTAGGTGTGGATAGAGTACTTACAAGTGGCATGAAGTCTACTGTGAGTGAAGGAGTTCAGCTTATTAAGGAACTGCAGGAGAAATATGGCAATCAAATAGAAATATTGGCAGGTTCTGGTATTAATGAAACAAATGTTGTAGATATTATTCACTATACAGGTATTCATCAGGTTCATTCTTCATGTAAGAATTGGAGAGCAGATCCTACTACAGCCAATGATCATGTATCATTTAGCTATAATGGCATTAATTATGATTATGTAGATAAAGAAAAAGTGAAGAGAATGATTTCACTTGTAGAGGAGGATTAATTATGCAGCAGTATTGTGAAATTGCGACACCTAAGGGTGTTATGAGAGGATTCTTTCATGTGCCCCATAGAAAAGAATTCCCTGTATTATTAATATTCCATGGTTTTACAGGACAATGTACAGGAACTAAGTTCTCTTATGTTTCTTTATCACGTTTATTAGAAGCACAGGGTGTTGGTACTTTAAGAATGGATTTTCTAGGCAGTGGTGAATCGGATCTTACTTTTAAAGAAATGACATTTGATGATGAATTATCATGTGCACGTATTCTATTAGAAGAATTAAAGAAGATGCCTCAAGTCACTGATATCTATGTTTTAGGACATTCTATGGGTGGTGCAATTGCGAGTGAACTTGCAAAACTTTATCCTGAAGATATTAAAAAACTTGTATTATGGGCTCCTGCCTTCAGTTTACCAGATTCCTTGGACTATCTTACAGGAACAGTAAAAGAAGCACCTATCTATGATCATAGTGGATTTGAAATCAGTGATGCTTTTGTAAAGGATATGCTTCAAAGAGATTTCTATAAGAACTTAGACACATATAAGAATGATTTATTAGTCATTCATGGCACAGAAGATAAAACAGTACCTTATGCAATCAGTGAGAAATATACAAAACTATTTGGTAAGCAGATGATCTTCCATCCAGTTGTTGGTGCATCTCATAATTATGATAATGCGGATCATATTCATGAAGTTCTTTCTACAACTTATAAATTCTTAACAGAACAGGTTATGTAAGCCTGTTCTTTTTTGAAAAAGAGTTGAATTATTCAATATTTAATAAATTTTCTCATCTTGAAAACTATTCTTTATTGAAATGAAGACGAACTATGATATAATCTAAAAATTGAAAGA
>NZ_DAWDDM010000249.1:0-2918 GCF_052354645.1 Catenibacterium sp. | reverse complement strand
ACGAAATAAATATCCTTTTTTTATCGTGTCCTTTTTACAGGGTCCATTTTAATTTATCGGAATACTTTTTATTGCAGGACTCTCCCTGCTTATTTATCCAAGCTTTAGTAATTATTGGAATCAAAGACATCAGACCAGGGCAATTGCTGGATATGAAGAAAAGGTCGAAGACTTGACTGAAAAACAGTATGAAAAGCTCTGGAATGATGCCATTTTATACAACAAAAATTTAAGACATACAATGTATGCCTTGAATGATGACGAGAAAAAAATATATAATGAGACTCTAGATGTTACTTCGACTGGTATGATGGGTTATGTAGAAATCCCTAAAATCAACGTATCACTTCCTATTTATCATGGAACAGATGCTGAAATCTTACAGATTGCGATAGGACATATCCCAGGTACATCCTTACCAGTAGGAGGAGAAAGTACTCATTGTGTTATATCTGGACATAGAGGATTACCAAGTGCACAGCTTTTCACTGATATTGATCAGTTAAAGATAGGTGATACATTCATGCTTCAGATATTGGATCAAACTCTATATTATGAGGTCGATCAAATTAAAACTGTTCTTCCTACAGAAAAAGATGATTTAAAGATTGTAGAAGGACAGGACTATTGTACACTTATGACTTGTACACCTTATGGTGTCAATACCCATAGACTACTTGTCAGAGGTCATCGTATCAATAAGACAAATCTAAGAATTAGAAGAGATCTAGTAAAAACAGATCCAGTTATTCTGGATATATTCTGGCTTGCTCTCGCAATTATTATTGCATTTATCTGGTATCTCACATCAAAGAAACATAAAGAAAGGTGATGACAGCAATTATTATGGATAAAAGCTTAAAGAAAATTATATTATGTTTTACAGTTATATTATCAGTTGCTGTATTCAATTTATTCCAGGTAACTGCTGTTGATGTGAACAAGAATTGTTCACTTACACTTAATGAATGTTTATCAGGACTAAATGTTCATTTATATCGTGTCGCAAGTGTTTCTAAAGATGGCAGTTATGAATATACCAATGAATTTAAAGATGCAGAAAATACTTCTATTGATTTAAATAAGCTAGAAACAAGTGAAGAATTAAAAAATGCAGCTATGACTTTAAAAGGATATGCTGCAAACAAAGAAGGTATGACTAAGACAACAGCTTCTTCTACTTTAACTTATTCAAACTTAAATACAGGTCTTTATTTGGTCGTGGCAGATAATTTAGTAATAGATGGTAAGACATATACTTATTTACCCTATCTTATTTCTTTGCCACAAGGTACTAAGTATGATGTATCTATTGATTTTGTGAAATATTCAGAAGCTCATTCTCATGAATATAAAATTATTAAACAGTGGAAAGACAATGGGTCAACTCATCCTAACTCAATAGAAGTAGAACTTTATGATGGAAATACGTTTGTTAAGACAATTACTTTAGATGCAGCTCATAACTATGCTTATTCATGGAAAACTGAACAAGTAATGAACTACAGTATTAAAGAAAAGAATGTAAAAGGGTATAAGGGTATTGTATCAGTAAGTAGTAATGATGCAAAAACAGAATATGTTATTACTAATACAAGTACATCTAGTACTGGTTCTCATGTAAAAACAGGGGATACTACAAGAATCAATCACTGGGTCACATTAATGGCTTTATCAGGATTATTTTTACTTATAGTAGGAACTCTATTTAGGTATGAAAAAGATTAGTCAATTATTAATGACACTAGGATGTATCTGCATCCTAGTGTCTTGTGCTTTATTTGGTTATTCGCTCTATCGACAGAATAAAGAAATAAAGGATATACAAATACTATATAATCAAACAAAACAATTAATCCCCGATTCATATGTTTCATCTGAAGGTGCTTATTTAGATATAGATGGACATGATATATATGCGATACTTCAAGTCAATGATATCAAGTGGGTTATAAGTCATGAAGAAAGCCTTCCACATTATAAGAATAAGAATATAATCATTCCAGAATCATTATTGAAACAGGTGCAGTTATTAAAGAATAGGGATATACTTACTATTCATGCTGTATCTGGTGAAACAATAAAATATCAATTAGAAGTCATTGGTAAAGTAGATCAACTCTCAAAAGGCATACCTGCCCTGTATTGTAAGAATGGTTCTAGTTATTATTGTATCAATCTAATTAAAGTGTAATATTTAGATAATACATAAATATTATGTGAAAGTATAAGAAAAATAGAAAAAGCAGTTGACATGAGTGTGATTATTCAGTATGATGAGTTCACAAATTAAGAACTACTAAGTATAAATACAGTGAAAAGAAATAGTAGATATCTCAAAGAAGCATAGAGAATCCTTGGTTGGTGTAAAAGGATGTTTGAGGGATATTGAATTCATCTTGGAGTAGAGCGTTGAATGAATTAGGCGTTTCCGGTCACAACCGTTATATTGTCAGAGTATGATAGTACTCGTTGAGATATATCTAGTGATAGATATATAAAATAAGGTGGTAACACGAAGATACACTCTCGTCCTTATAGGATGAGAGTCTTTTATTTATACAGGTAGAAGATAAGAGGAGAAAAGATTATGATTATTGTATTCAAACCAAAAACGAGTGAAGAAGATGTAAAGAAGATCCAGGCTAAGGTAGAAGAAAAAGGATTAGAAACTCATTTAGTTGTAGGTCATGATGTGACTATCTGTGGTGTAATTGGTGATACTACTAAAGTAGATCCTAGAGATATTGAAGTTTCACCTTCTGTAGAAAAAGTAATGAGAGTTGAACAGCCTTATAAATTAGCTAACCGTGCATTCCATCCTGAAGATACTATTGTGGATGTAGATGGTGTTAAAGTAGGCGGAGGCCATATGGCTCTTATTGCTGGTCCTTGTTCTGTAGAATCAGAAGAACAGG
>NZ_DAWDDM010000248.1:0-2929 GCF_052354645.1 Catenibacterium sp. | reverse complement strand
TACATAAATATAATTCAAAAAGTTCATCTTGTTATTGTTTTAATTGAAAGTCATACAGTACTTTACTTTATTCTTGTATCTTTTAAAGCATACTTCAGCAAACTTCACAAAGAAATCGACTGTTTTTCTGTTCATGAATCCGCCATATTCTTTCGCAAGATGATAAGGCATTTCAAAGTGAGATAAAGTAATAACTGGTTCAATACCATACTTTAATAATTCATCAAATACATCATCATAGAACTGTAAACCTTCTTCATCTGGCTGTTCTTCATCACCTAATGGGAAGATTCTTGTCCAGGCAATAGATGTTCTAAAACACTTAAAGCCCATATCTGCAAACATCGCAATATCCTCTTTATAATGATGATAGAAATCAATTCCAATATGATTAGGATAATACTTTCCTTCGATCACACCATCAGTAATTTCTCTAGGCACACCATGAGCACCTGCAGTCATTACATCTGCAACACTTAAACCTTTAGTAGTATCTAGTACACCACCTTCAAATTGATGAGCAGCTAAAGCGCCACCCCATAAAAAGTCTTTGTTTAACATATTGGTCTCCTTATTTATATTTAATTTTGTAAGTTAAGATAATAGAAGCAAATACAAAAGTAATCGCGTTTGCACCAATTAAGTTCATATCCTGAATTTTGATACCATGAATGATCCATAAGAATACACCTAACACAAAGGCAATATACATACCTAGTGAAATACCAGAAGTATCCTTTGTCTTAATAACCTGATAAGCCTGTGGCATGAATGAGATAGTAGTAAGAATTGCTGCGATAGTTCCAACCATTTTTAGTCCTCCTCTTTTCTATGACTCTAAGATAATGTATCTCAAAATAGTAATCAATATTTCAAGGAATGACCGGAATAGTGTGACAAAAACTCTTTAAAATATAAAAGAATGATGTCACAGTGTGACATCATTCATTCTCTGAATAATAGATTTTTGCATATAAATCATCTACTTCTTTTGCCTGTTTATAATCATATGAGAATAAGGCAGTGTAGATTAAATCAAAGATATATTTCAAAGAAATATAGAAAATCATATCTTTGAGGTTATCAAGTTCTCCATGATTGATTCCATATAACACATAAGGTGTTTTATGAGCTAAATCATTTGTATCATCCGTTGTAATCACGATAAAAGGAATATGTCTTTGTTTGAGAGTATCCGCAATATTCAATAAGTGTCTTGTCTTACCGAACTTACTTATAAGAATCACTGTATGATCACTTGTGACATTCAAACTGAACCAGAGCTGTTTATTTCCATTATGATATACATTCACAAACTTATTCACACTTGATAATATATGACTTCCATATTCACTAATAGCTGCATTCGCATCATTCGCAATAATATCAATATACTTATTTCTAGAAATTATAGTCATAACTTCATTAAACACATTTGAATTTAAATTTTCCTTTGTTTGGTTGATAATACCTGTTTCTATTTTCGCAAGTTTATTCTTAATAGTATAGAGATCTTCATTAGACATAATACGCATATTGGATAGTGTATATTTATTGAGCAGGCTATGGATATTTACCTTAAAGTCATTATAGTTTTTAAAGCCAATCTTTTTTACTAAACGAATGATTGCAGTAGGGCTGCTGTAAGTCTCTTTCGCAAGCTGATGTGATGAATAAGATGTAATCTCTTCACTATTTTCAATAATATACTGTATGATAAATAAATCATTTTCATTGAGTTTAAAATCTTTTTTAAACTGTTCTAGAATCGTAGGATGCATACTATCACCTCACCTCATTCTACCAAAATATAGAATTATGATGCAAACAGTTTCATAACACTATCTTTATTTATTCAGCATGGTATACTGTTGTAGAGATATAAAGAAAAGAGGTTAGAAAATGTACGCAAAAAATACATGGGAAAAGTATAAGGACAATCTCAATGAAGTCATGGAATATAATGAAGGTTATAAAGATTATATTTCAAAAAACAAAACAGAACGTGCTTGTGTTAAAGACTCTATTCGTTTAGCTGAAGAAAAAGGATTTAAGCCATTAGACTCTTTTGAAACACTTAAAGCAGGAGACAAGGTTTATGTCAATAACAGAGATAAGAACATTGCTTTATTTGTGATTGGTAATAAGCCCCTTACAGAAGGTATGAGAATCTTAGGGGCTCATATTGACTCTCCTAGAATGGACTTAAAACAGAATCCATTATATGAATCAGAAGGATTCGTATTAGCTGATACACACTATTATGGTGGTGTAAAGAAATACCAGTGGGTAACTATTCCTTTATCATTATATGGTGTTGTCGCTAAGAAAGATGGTACTGTCGTAGATGTTGTGATTGGTGAAGATGATAATGATCCAGTAGTAGGTATCTCTGATTTACTTATTCACTTAGCTGCAGAACAGTTAGATAAGAAAGCAGCTAAAGTGATTGAAGGTGAAAACCTTGATGTTACTTTAGGTAATATGCCTTTAGTAGGTGAAGAAAAAGATGCTGTGAAGGCCAATATCTTAAAGCTATTAAAAGATAAATATGATATCGAAGAAGAAGATTTTGTATCAGCTGAAATTGAAGTTGTGCCAAGTGGTAAAGCAAGAGACTATGGTTTAGACCGTTCAATGATTGCTGGTTATGGTCATGATGATAGAGTATGTGCCTATACATCTTTAACTGCAATTCTTGATATGGATGTATGTGACTATACATGCTGTACTATTCTTGTAGATAAAGAAGAAATCGGTTCAGTAGGCGCTACAGGTGCCCAGTCTTTATTCTTTGAAAATACAATTGGTGAAATGTTAGTGAAGATGGGTATTGATAGTTTTGTACAGACAAGACTTACTTTATCTAGATCATAGATGCTTTCAAGTGATGTATCTGCTGGTGTAGATCCATTATTTGTAAGTGTAA
>NZ_DAWDDM010000247.1:0-2937 GCF_052354645.1 Catenibacterium sp. | reverse complement strand
ATGTAGAGTTTATCCTCTATTTAATCCCCTACTTTGTGATTGGACATGATATTTTAAGAAAATCTATTAAGAATATCAGTCATGGTCAGGTATTTGATGAAAACTTCTTAATGGCTGTCGCAACAATCGGGGCTATGTGTCTTGGTGAATATCTTGAAGGTTCTGCCGTTATGGTTTTCTATCAGATTGGTGAATTATTCCAAAGTATTGCGGTTGGTAAGAGTCGTAAGAATATCGCTGCTTTAATGGATATTCGTCCTGATTATGCTAATATCATGGTGGATGGCGAGATTGAAGAAGTAGATCCTGATGATGTAGAGATTGGTAGTGAAATCATTGTTAATCCTGGTGAAAAGGTTCCTATTGATGGAATTATTGTAGAGGGTGATACAACACTAAATACAAGTGCCTTAACAGGTGAAAGTGTGCCTCGTAATGCCCATTGTGGTGATGAAATCTATAGTGGTTCTATTAATATGACAGCACGTATCACAGTTAAAACAACAAAAGAATTTGGTGAATCAACAGTTTCTAAGATTCTTGATCTTGTAGAAAACTCAAGTATGAAGAAATCTAAGACAGAAAACTTTATTACTAAGTTTGCGAAGTATTATACACCTGTTGTATGTTATAGTGCGCTCGCTTTGGCTATTATTCCCCCTATTGTCTTAACTTTTATGGGACAGCCTGCTCATGTCGGTGACTGGATCTTTAGAGCCCTCACATTCTTAGTAATCAGCTGTCCTTGTGCTCTTGTTATTTCTATTCCATTAAGTTTCTTTGGTGGTATTGGATGTGCCAGCAAGAACGGTATTCTTGTAAAGGGTTCTAACTACCTAGAAACATTATCTGATGTTAAATACTTTGTATTTGATAAGACAGGTACATTGACTAAGGGTGTATTTGAAGTGACTGATGTTGTACCTGCAGAAGGTTTTGATAAAGACAACTTACTTGAATATGCTGCTTATGCAGAAAGTGCTTCAACACATCCTATCAGCGTCAGCTTAAAGAAAGCTTATAATCAGAAAATCGATAATACACTTGTAGATCATATTCAGGAAATTGCAGGACATGGTGTAGAAGCAGACTATAATGGTCATCATATTCTTGCAGGTAATGCGAAATTAATGAAATTAAAAAGTATTGATTATAGTGCTTATACAAAGGCTGGTACACTTGTATATGTAGCAGTTGATGACAAATATGCAGGTTGTATTGTGATTTCTGATATTATCAAGGATCATGCTAAAGAAGCTATTAGTGGTTTGAAATCATTAGGGGCTAAGGAAACTGTTATGTTAACAGGTGATAGTGCTTCTACTGCAGAACTTGTAGCCAAGACAATTGGCATTGATACAGTACACAGTGAACTTCTTCCTGCAGATAAGGTAGAAGAAGTAGAAAAGTTGTTAGCTAAGAAATCAGACAAAGAAAAACTTGCCTTTGTTGGTGATGGTATCAATGATGCACCAGTACTCTCTCGTGCTGATATTGGTATTGCGATGGGTGGTCTTGGTAGTGATGCTGCCATTGAAGCAGCAGATGTTGTTTTGATGGATGATGATCCATTAAAGATTTCACTTGCTATGAAGATTTCTACTAAGACATTAAGAATTGTAAAACAGAATATTGTCTTTGCGTTAGCTGTTAAGTTCATCTGTTTAGTATTAGGTGCACTCGGTATTGCGAATATGTGGCTTGCAATATTTGCAGATGTAGGTGTCATGATTCTTGCAGTCATGAACGCAACACGTGCTCTCACAATTCATAATTAAAGGTATCCTCAGGGATGCCTTTTTACATAATGACAATATACTTCTACTATAATGACTTTGTATTGATGGTAAACGTACTTGTGAGTATACTATATTTGAATGGAGATGTTCTATATGACAACAACAAACCTAAATATTCGAACTGATAAAGAAATCAAGGATCAAGCGGAAAAAATATTCAATGAACTTGGTCTAAATATGACAACAGCTGTAAATATTTTCCTGAGAACCGTTATCCGTGAACATGGTATTCCTTTTAAATTAAAACTGGAAGTACCAAATAATACTACAGTTTCTGCCATTGAGGAAGGCAGAAAAATGATGAAGAATCCTTCTTCTCCAAGATATTCTAGTATCGATGCACTTAAAGAAGCATTAGACGTATGAAATACGATATATAGCAAATTAAAAAAGGTGAAAAATATGCTGTTATATATGCATAATCTTCACCTTTTTTTCTATCAACTCATCTAAATGAGTATACCTTTTAGATGATCACACTCATGCTGAATGATCTGTGCTGTAAAACCAGTAAAAGTTTTAATCTTCTTTTTAAATGATTCATCAAAGTAAGACACCTTGATTGTTTCATAACGTTTAACTGACTTTTGTCCTACATGAGATAAACATCCCTCTTCACATTCATGATAGTTACCACTTGTTTTAATGATTTCAGGATTATACATCACATGCATCTTTTCATCTTCCAAAAAGATAATAACTGCTTTATTATAGCCAATCATATTCCCTGCCATACCAACACATTCATGAAGATGTGCTTGAAGTGTATCCTTTAAATCAGTTCCTATATATAAATCTTCTTTCGTCGCTTTTTCTGCCACCTGTGATAAGAAGAAATCATCCTTTACTATTTCTTTAATCATTACTTCGTCCTCCTGAAACTCATTATAACATAAGAAAACAGGCTCATAAGAGCACAATGGCATCAACTTAAGGATTTAAACATCCAAAAAGTTGATGCTTTTTTTAGTTTCGTAGAATAATATGAGGTTTCATTTGTGTTTGGATTTCTACCTCAAAAAAAAGCGCATAGACCCCCATAAAAAATCAGCCCATTTTTAAAAATTGTGTGTTAGAATATACTTGTATATTCTTAACTACGGGGCAACGGTCATGAGAGCAGACTGGTAACGTCTGT
>NZ_DAWDDM010000246.1:0-2952 GCF_052354645.1 Catenibacterium sp. | reverse complement strand
GTGAAAAGATATTTTTAAGCTGTATTTTATGGTTATTGATATAAATATAGTGATCATTGAGATTCACTATTTGTATTGTTCCTCTTATTTTAGAATAAGAAGACCCTGTGTAATAGACAAGTTCTACTTCATCTCCTTCTTGAATTTGGTGTATCTTCCAGTCAAGTTCATAATATCGGTCTTCACATAGTTCTTTTCTAGGTATTGTAGTATCTTCTTGAAGTAGTTCTTTAAATCCTTTTAAGGCATCAAAGCTTAAAAATAAGCGTGCACGATCAACCTTCTTATGCATTATGACCTCCTATTAATGTATTTCTTTTTTCTGTAGTAGCTTTCTCTTGTTTGTTCATAAGCTTTAATATCGCATTCTTCCCATACTTATGACGTATAGAGACAATAGCTTTCTGGAGCTTCTTTTCTTCTTCTAATGCTTCTATATCACTAAATAAGTCATAAGATTCATAGGACTCATCTAAGACATCGTTAAAGGATATAGAGATTTGTCTAATGAGTCTTCCCTTTTGGACTTTTAGATGATAAAGAGATATAAAGGCATCCATCAGAACACTCAATGAATTGGTTCTAACTGTCAGCTTTCTAGAGCCTCCTGCCCATCCTCCCCCATCTGTACGTGAATAACCAATATATAAGCTTATATGATTTGTGACAAGACGTGATTCGACAAGTCTTAAAACATTGAGTTCTACCATTTCCTTTACAACGAGTATTGCATCCTCATATTCATAATCAGAAAAGAGAACCTGTGAATTATTAATAGATTCATTCTTAGGACGATACTTCTTAATAGAGGCAATCGTAGCAGGTTCTCTCCCCCCAGGCATGATCAATAATATATTCTGCATTTATACCAAACTCTTTATAAAGAATCTCTTCAGGAATCTGGGTTATCCCATGCATATCCACAGCACCAAGTTTTAATAAACGATTGGCTGTTCCACTTCCCATATGCCAGAAATCACTGATAGATAAATGATGCCATAAGTATTTCTGATACCTTTCTTCATCTAATATCCCAATATTTTCTTTTGTATGCTTAGAGATGATATCAAGAGCGACTTTCGCAAGATAGAGATTGGTTCCTATGCCACATGTGGCAGTAATATGTGTATCTGCAAATACAGCCTGCATCAACATCTTCGCAAACTCCTTCGCACTCTTATGATAAAGATGCATATAAGATGTGATATCAATAAAACATTCATCAATAGAGTAAACATGAATATCATCAGGTGAGACATAACGACAATAGATACGATAAATACGGGCTGAATACTCCATATAAAGATGCATACGGGGCATTGCAGTAATATATTCAACACCCTTGGGTATTTCAAATATACGACAGCGATTATGAATTCCCATACTTTTCATTTGAGGTGTAATCGCAAGACAGAGTGCTCCATTACCTCTAGTAGGATCTGCCACTACAAGATTGGTTTTAAAGGGATCAAGATGTCTTTCACTACATTCAACTGAGGCAAAGAAGGTTTTTAAATCTATACATAAATATACTTTTTTCATCATTATTTCTCCTTCCTGTTAGTCTTATTATAGTTATCTATGGTGCATATATCAAATAGTTTTGCACCAAAATGATTCTGTAAGTACAATGAATGACGCATTTGTTTGCACCAAATTGTATTATGTTGTATAATGCCTAAAAAGAGGTGGAGAAGATGAATTTTAAAGAATATCTAAAGAGATACAAGGAAAAGATGGGTGTATCTAATGAATATATTGCGAGTCAATTAGGTGTGAACCGTTCTACTGTAACAAGATGGTTAAAGGGTGATACAAAGGTAACTAACCCTGAAGTGATAGAGAAGCTCTCTTTTATATTAGGTGTAGACGTAGAATCACTTATTAATGGTGAGGAACGTTATGAAAAGCCAGTACTAGGTGAAGTCAAG
Organism: Catenibacterium sp.; assembly: GCF_052354645.1. Lineage (NCBI taxonomy): Bacteria > Bacillati > Bacillota > Erysipelotrichia > Erysipelotrichales > Coprobacillaceae > Catenibacterium > Catenibacterium sp. Next base: position 1,021 of record NZ_DAWDDM010000246.1, on the reverse strand, counting down.
GCAGGGTATGATTTACTCATTGATGAGAATTTTGAAGGATATGAACAAGTGACTCAGGATGATTATTATCGTGGGGATTTCTTTTTACGTGTTGTGGGAGATTCTATGTCAGGGGCTCATATTCATGATGGAGATTTATTATATGTAAAAAAATGTAATGATGTACCAAGTGGGACAATTGCGGTCGTATTAATTAATCGTTGTGAAGTAACAGTCAAAAAGGTTATAAAAAAAGAAGGATTACTGATTCTAGAACCAGCGAACCCTTCTGTTGATGTACGTTATTATTCTCAGGAAGAGGTAGAAAGTCTTCCTGTAGAAATTATTGGAAAAGCATTGTATAGTCGTTCTGATTTAGTATAAGAATTCTTCAATCATTAAAGTACTCATACGCTTCTTGAGATCATCTAGCTTTACATCATCTTCTAGACAAAAAGAAATATGTTTATATTCTTCAAAAAGTGTTTTTCTGCAGGTAATTTCTCTTTGTCCAATTGTAGTCTGATAAAGATGATCATGTGTTGTAATGTTCATATGATGTTGTAATTCTTTTAAAGCAGCCTGACCATTGAGTTTCATACGATGATTCTTTTCTTCTTGATCATCATTGCTTTGTGCATCAAACATATAAGCACAAATACTATAGTTCTTATGATGACATTCCTTGAATAAATCATGAATCATATAAGTGAAGTCTACAAATATTCCTCCACCTGTACCCCCTACTATACCAGAGGCAATAAGGACATTAATATGATTATCTCCAGCAATAGAGATCATCTTCTCAATGAGTGTCTTGAATTCACTTCTTATACCTTCATAGACAGATTGAGTTCTAAAAATCTTCTGTCCAAGTGTTCTATCACAATCTGTTCCACGAGGATCTAGAATAATGATTTCATCATCTGTCATATGTGTATTCTTGATATGAGAAGTCATATCTACGATTCTCATTTTAACTCAATCTATATCATCATAATAATGTTTTATTTTACATATTAAGGAATCAATGACACAGCCA